>NZ_JBQZXE010000006.1:0-68197 GCF_053555855.1 Shigella sp. SIG3 | reverse complement strand
CTGATGGGGCGCTTACTTCCTGAACATTCCCAGCCATAGACAAATCCTTCGCCAAAATTAAAGGGGCATCTGTAAAACGAGGGATTATGCGCGGCAAATAAGAAGTGCGGAAATAGCGAAATGCAAAATTATAACCTGCTGCACATTTTATTTTTAAACGAATAAAATTTGGAAAAAAGCAAGTCAGATAGAAGAAACAAAAAAGCAGAGTGTGAAACAGTAAGTTCACACTTTGCTTGAATTCATTTACACGTGAGCAACGGGTTTCGGCGTATGACCGGCGTTGCGAAGCAGCATCAGCAAATAGATAAACGATACGCTGGCGATCATGATAAACAATAAATTATCGGAGAAATTCTGCATTAGCATAGCGGTAAATGACGGGCCAAGCAGACTTCCCACGGTATAGCTCAACAGTAAGGCTTGGTTCATCGCCACCAGTTGATGATGTTCAACTTTCTCACAAGCCCAGGCCATCGCCACCGGATATAGCGTAAAGCCAGCGGCACCGAGGATGAATAACGCTGGGGCCATCGCCGCCTGGCTAAGCATCGCAATACTGCCGAGAATGACGACAAAGACCTGAACACGCAAAACCAGCAGTCGACCAAACTTATCCGCCAGACGTCCAATCGGCCATTGTCCGAGGATACCCGCACTGACCAGTACCGCCATCCAGAAACCAATACTGGCATTGCTCACCCCTTTGTGATTGAGGTACAGAGGCATCAGGCCATATAGAGATCCCAGAACGATTCCTGAGATAATGCAGCCATTCACGCCAAGCCGCGCCTGACGGAGTTTTAGCATTGCCGTAATTGACGTCGAATCATGGTTTTCAGCCTGCTGATTCAGGACACGCGTAAACAACAGCGGTAAGATCCCTGCCAATGTCAAACCTGTAACCCACGGCAATACGCTCATCAGCTCGGTTGAGACTTTGCTGACCAGTAACTGGCCTAAAAACGTTCCCACGTAATAAACCATCATATACGCAGCAAGCAAACGCCCACGGTTACGTGACGTCCCACTGCACATCAGCGCGCTCTCAACAACCACCCAAATCATGGCACAGCCGACGCCCGCGACAAAACGCCACGCCAACCAGCTCCAGAAACCAATCATCAGGCCAAGGCCGGCACAGCCAGCAGCAAAAATGAAGGAGGACAGATAATAGCTGCGGTTAAAGCCAATGCGTTTAATGACATACCCTGTCAGCAATGTACCGACAAGGTTGCCGGTAAAATAGGATGAGCTGACAACGCCTACCTGCCATGTGGACATGTGTTCCTGGGCGAGCCAAAGCGGCACGAGTGTATTTAACACCGCGATCGCCAGAGTCAACAAAAGCAGGCCAGACAGTAAAAGCATGACAGGCCGGGTATACGTGGACATGAATTAAAACCGTGAGGAAGTTCAAATTTCATGCGCATCATGCCACCGCCAAAAACATTGTCAATGGGTGAAAATACGCGCATATCGCAGCGGCGGTATTATCGATTTATATTACTCATTCATAACGCTAATGCTGAAGAGATGATTAATCTCATCTGATTGTTTTTATTGATCTAACACAAATTTCATACGCTTCGTTCAGTCGAAAAATTTCATGGTCACAGCAAACTCATATTTCCCGTCTATGCTTTCAGAGCAATGCATCGCGTCTGACCGATTTCAGACGTACCACTGACTCTCGAAAGGAGAAGAGGATGACCAAACCGTATGTTCGTCTTGATAAAAATGATGCTGCCGTTTTGCTTGTTGATCACCAGGCTGGTTTACTTTCCCTTGTACGGGATATCGAACCCGATAAGTTTAAAAATAACGTGCTGGCGCTGGGTGACCTGGCTAAGTATTTCAACTTACCAACTATTCTTACCACCAGTTTTGAAACCGGTCCTAACGGCCCATTAGTTCTAGAACTGAAAGCACAATTCCCCGATGCACCTTACATTGCTCGCCCGGGCAATATTAACGCCTGGGATAACGAAGATTTTGTAAAAGCAGTCAAAGCGACAGGTAAAAAACAGTTAATTATTGCCGGTGTGGTAACCGAAGTTTGCGTGGCATTCCCGGCGCTTTCAGCCATTGAAGAAGGGTTTGATGTCTTTGTCGTGACTGATGCATCAGGGACCTTTAATGAAATTACCCGGCATTCGGCGTGGGATCGCATGTCGCAAGCTGGTGCGCAATTGATGACATGGTTCGGCGTGGCTTGCGAGCTGCACCGTGACTGGCGTAATGATATTGAAGGACTGGCGACGTTGTTCTCTAACCATATTCCTGATTATCGTAATTTGATGACCAGTTATGACACGTTAACGAAGCAGAAATAAAAGAGAACCGGGGCCGAAACCCCGGTTGTTACTGATTAGCTTGCGACGGCCATCCCCACGGTCATATGCAAACCATAGAATACGCCGCGACCGATTAATTCCCCTGCCAGAAGCAGAATGAATGAGACGGATAGTAGCGGAACCGCAGGCTGATAACCTTTTAGCTGTGGTGCAATCCACAAGCACAGGGCAACGGCCAAAAGCACGATCCGCCAGGACATCAGCGCACCATAGTCCGGCACCAGCGCTGCGGCCTGCTGCACAGAACTATGAATAGTTGCCAGCTCTGTGCCCTGCATCACTGACATCACGCCACTCACCACCAGTGCCAGTACAGAAATGGCTGGCAGCAGACGCATCGCCCAGCCATCGACGCCAGCCAGACTCAGCAACAGGTAACCCAGTAACGGGCCGCCCATGAACATCGTCAGGAAGAAGCCCATCGGCGTCCAGATGCTGTACCAGGTCGGAACGGTATCAATGCTGTTATACACACGCACCATCATCCAGACAAAGACGACGCCAAGAACCATCGTCACCACCAGCCATAGCGTACGCAATGCCGGTGACAGCTTTTTCAGCATTGCCAGCAACCAGCCGATGCCGCCTACAGCAAAAAAGATCGAACCGCTGGCGATTTCGTTACTGAGTGCTGAAGCCCCTACCCGGTTGAGCGAGTTAAAGGCGCGCATCGGTGAACCAAGATGGAGCATAGAGGCGATAAAGCCAATGCCCATCAGTACCCATAAGCCAAACATGCAGGCGATAACACGCTGCTGGGCTTCTGCTCGCAGGTCGCCTTTGAGCAGCGCCAAAGCCAGAACGATAAAACCACCCGCCACACATTGCCCGAAGACCGTGAAGATCATCAGCGGCCATTCATGCCATCCACTTCCCATCTCACACCTCCTTCGGGTTTGCCAGATAGCCAGTGGTATCCCCTGTCGGGCGGCTATTGGCATTGGGTTTGATCACAATATTCGGTTTGGTAAAGTGAGCTCGCGGCAACGGCGCAACGGCCGCCAGATCGCCATGTTTTTTACGCAGCTCGTCGATAGGGCCGAAATCCAGCGCCCGCAGCGGGCAAGATTCAACACAGATCGGCTTTTTACCCTCCGCAACACGGTCATAACAACCATCGCATTTGGTCATATGGCCTTTCGTTTCGTTATATTGCGGTGCGCCATACGGGCAAGCCATATGACAGTAATGGCAGCCAATGCATACATCTTCATCGACCACAACAAAACCATCTTCGCGTTTATGCATCGCACCGCTCGGGCAGACTTTAGTACAAGCCGGATCTTCGCAGTGGTTGCACGAAATCGACAGATAGTAGGCAAACACGTTCTGGTGCCAGACACCGTTATCTTCCTGCCAGTCGCCGCCAGCATATTCATAAATGCGGCGGAAACTGACTTCTGGCGTCAAATCTTTGTAGTCTTTACAAGCCAGCTCGCAGGTTTTGCAACCGGTGCAACGGCTGGAATCAATAAAAAATCCATACTGGGTTGTCATCGGTTACTCCTTACACCTTTTCAACCTGAACAAGGTTTGTATGTGACGGATTCCCCTTAGCGAGAGGAGACGGACGTTGAGTGGTCAGTACGTTGATACAACCGCCCTTATCGACACGTTTTGCATCCGGGTCATACCAGGCGCCTTCACCCAGTGCGACCACGCCCGGCATCATTCGTGGCGTCACTTTCGCCTCAATATGAACCTCACCACGATCGTTAAAGATCCTGACTTTATCGCCGTTGTGGATACCGCGTTTTTGGGCATCAAGCGGGTTGATCCACATTTCCTGACGGCAAGCCGCTTTCAGCACATCAACGTTGCCGTAAGTTGAGTGAACGCGAGATTTATAGTGGAAACCTGTAAGCTGCAGCGGATACTGTTTGTTCAGCGGATCCTGATAACTTTCAAAGCCCGGCGTGTAGATCGGCAGTGGATCGATCACATCGCCTTCTGGCAATTCCCAGGTAGCGGCAATGTCAGCCAGCGCCTGCGAATAAATCTCAATTTTGCCCGATGGCGTAGTCAGTGGGGTTGCCTGCGGATCTTCACGGAAGGCTTTATAAGCAACGTGATGCCCTTGTGGGTCGCGCTTTTTAAAGATCCCCTGCTTGCGGAACTCTTCAAACGTTGGCAGTTCAGGAATCGCTTCCCGCGACTGGGCATACAGATGCCGCATCCACTCTTCCTGGGTACGGCCTTCAGTAAACTGTTGCTCAACGCCAAGACGTTTTGCCAGTTCGCTGGTCATTTCATAGATGGTCTTACATTCAAAGCGCGGTTTAATCACCTGATCGTTGAAAATCACGTAAGACATATTCCCGCAGGATGCATCCAGTGCAAAGTCCATCTGTTCGGAAGCGGTGCAGTCAGGCAGCAGGATGTCAGCATATTTCGCCGATGAGGTCATGTGGCAGTCGATAACCACAATCAGCTCGCACTTCTTATCATCCTGGAGGATTTCATGGGTACGGTTGATTTCAGAATGCTGGTTAATCAGGCAGTTACCGGCATAGTTCCAGATCATTTTGATCGGCACATCCAGCTTATCTTTCCCGCGCACACCATCACGCAGCGCCGTCATTTCCGGGCCACGTTCAATGGCATCGGTCCACATAAACATCGAAATGCTGGTCTGGATCGGGTTTTCCAAGGTCGGCATACGGACAAACGGTAAGCTGTATGAACCTTCACGCGCGCCGCTGTTCCCTCCATTAATACCAACGTTACCGGTCAGAATCGCCAGCATCGAGATAGCACGGGTTGCGATTTCACCGTTAGCGTGACGCTGCGGGCCCCATCCCTGGCTGATAAACGCCGGTTTGGTACTGCCGATTTCACGAGCCAGTTTGATGATTTTGTCTGCCGGAACACCGGTGATTTGCGAGGCCTATTCCGGTGTTTTAGCCACGCCATCTGGCCCTTCACCCAGAATATAAGCTTTATAATGACCATTTTTCGGCGCACTGGCGGGCAGGGTTTTCTCGTCATAGCCAACGCAATATTTATCGAGGAATGCCTGATCCACCAGGTTTTCAGTGATCATGACGTACGCCAGACCGTTAACCAGTGCGGCATCTGTTCCTGGACGAATAGGGATCCACTCATCTTCGCGCCCGGCACCGGTGTCGGTATAGCGCGGATCGATGATGATTATGCGAGCATTAGATTTCTGGCGTGCCTGTTCAAGATAGTAAGTCACCCCACCGCCACTCATTCGCGTTTCGCCTGGGTTATTACCAAACAGCACTACCAATTTACTGTTTTCGATATCCGACGGGCTGTTACCATCTGCCCAGCCGCCGTAGGTATGGTTCAAACCTTCCGCAATTTGCGCGGAAGAGTAGTCACCGTAATGGTTAAGATAACCGCCGCAGCAGTTCATCAGGCGCGCGACCAGGGTATTTCCCGGCGGCCAGGAGCGGGTCATGGTGCCGCCCAGCGTACCGGTGCCATAGTTCAGATAGATAGACTCGTTGCCGTACTCTTTGATCAGGCGCTGCATATTGGTCGCGATGATGTCGTAGGCTTCTTCCCAGCTAATGCGCTCGAATTTGCCTTCACCGCGCGCCCCGACTCGTTTCATCGGATATTTCAGGCGGTCCGGATTGTAGACACGGCGACGCATGGAACGCCCACGCAGGCAGGCGCGAACCTAGTGCAGGCCGTCGTAATTGTCATCGCCGGTATTGTCCGTTTCGACATATTTGATTTCACCGTCCACGACGTGCATACGTAGCGGGCAGCGACTACCACAGTTAACTGTACAGGCGCTCCAGATAACCTTTTCGTCTGATTTTGTTGGAATGGCGCTATCGACAGCGTGCGCAATCCGACTAAAAGGTAATGTTAATGCGCTGCTGGCCATTGCCAGGCCGCCGATCGCTGTCGTTTTTACCAAACCACGGCGACTCTCCTCAGCAGCCAATACCGCATCAGGGATTTTCGTTTTCATAATGGCTCACTCAAGCTTGATCACGATTGATTCCAGTAACAAACCGTATTGTGTAATTATTTCTATAGCAGCTCGCTATATAGGCTTGTATACATCGAATAATTTGAAAATCAAAGAGATAGGTAGATTTTCACTCGAAAGTAGTATTACGTGTAAGTGAGGAGTAATTATTGTTCGGTATCAAAGGGAGACAAAAAAAGCGCCCTAAAGGCGCTTTTTAGATTCAGAAAAATTGGGTATTAGCCAATATATTCCAGTCCGTTCATATACGGACGCAGAACTTCTGGTACTTCAATACGACCATCAGCCTGCTGATAGTTTTCCATTACTGCAACCAGCGTACGACCAACAGCCAGACCAGAACCGTTCAGGGTATGAACCAGACGGGTTTTCTTGTCCGACTTGCTGCGGCAACGTGCCTGCATACGACGTGCCTGGAAATCCCAAACGTTGGAGCAGGAAGAGATCTCACGGTAGGTGTTCTGTGCCGGGATCCATACTTCCAGGTCGTAAGTTTTGCAAGCGCCAAAGCCCATGTCGCCAGTGCAAAGGATGATTTTACGGTACGGCAGGCCCAGCAACTGCAGGACTTTTTCTGCATGACCAGTCATCTCTTCCAGCGCCGCCATTGAGTCTTCTGGGCGCACGATCTGCACCATTTCAACTTTGTCGAACTGGTGCATACGGATCAGACCACGGGTGTCACGACCATATGAACCGGCTTCAGAACGGAAGCATGGGGTGTGGGCGGTCATCTTAATTGGCAGATCATCTTCATCGATGATTTCACCGCGCACCAGGTTAGTCAGCGGAACTTCTGCCGTTGGGATCAGCGCATAGTTACTGGTGTCTGCTTCTTCTTCCAGCGGACGAGTATGGAACAGATCGCCAGCAAATTTCGGCAGCTGACCCGTACCGTACAGCGTGTCCTGGTTAACCAGGTACGGAACATAGTTCTCACTGTAGCCATGCTGTTCGGTATGCAGATCCAGCATAAACTGCGACAGTGCGCGGTGCATGCGAGCAATCTGCCCTTTCATTACCACAAAGCGGGAACCAGTCAGCTTAACTGCAGCTGCAAAGTCGAGGCCAGAGTGCATTTCACCCAGCGTCACGTGGTCACGAACTTCAAAGTCAAACTCACGCGGGGTACCCCAGCGGCTGACTTCAACGTTGTCATTTTCGTCTTTACCTACCGGCACTTCATCTGCAGGCAGGTTAGGGATGGTCAGCGCGATATCGCGAATTTCAGCCTGTAAAGCATCTAGCTCGGCTTTTGCTGCATCCAGCTCTTCGCCCAGTTTGTTCACTTCCAGACGTAAAGGCTCGATATCTTCCCCGCGCGCTTTCGCCTGGCCAATGGATTTCGATCGGGAGTTACGCTCCGCTTGCAGGTTTTCCGTTTTGACCTGCAATACTTTACGACGCTCTTCAAGAGCGCCCAGCTTATCTACATCCAGCTTAAAGCCCCGGCGTGCCAGTTTTTCAGCGACTGCGTCTGGCTCATTACGCAGCAGATTGGGATCGAGCATGCTTATCCTGTGCTTATCGAATTAAATGGGAGATGTGGCCACAGCCTGCGACCACAGGGATACAGTAACAACATTACCGCAACGATAACATTAACGGTAGCGTTTTATGGGGCTATTTTGATCCTGTTCAGCCAGCCAGGCGAGCTTTTCGCCAATCTTGCCTTCAAGGCCCCTGTTTGTCGGGAAATAATAGCGTGTTTGTGCTATTTCCGGCGGGAAGTAAACCTCACCGGCAGCATAAGCGTTTGCTTCATCATGAGCGTAACGATATTCCTGCCCGTAGCCCATTTCCTTCATTAATTTCGTCGGCGCATTACGCAAATGAACCGGCACGTCATAATCCGGGCGTTCGCGAGCATCGGCCAGCGCGGCTTTAAACGCAGTGTAGACAGCGTTGCTTTTTGGCGCGCAGGCCAGGTAAACAATCGCCTGAGCAATGGCGCGTTCACCTTCCGCCGGGCCAACGCGAGTAAAGCAATCCCAGGCCGCAATTGCCACCTGCATCGCCCGTGGATCGGCATTACCGACGTCTTCAGACGCAATCGCCAGACAGCGACGCGCGACATATAACGGATCGCCACCAGCGGTAATAATTCGCGCATACCAGTACAGCGCCGCATCGGGTGCGCTACCACGTACCGACTTATGCAGTGCGGAAATTAGATCGTAAAAGCGATCGCCTTTGTTATCAAAGCGGGCGCTACGTTCACCGGCGATTTCGGTCAGTAATTCAGGCTTCAGGACCCGCTTACCGCTATCATAGACTTCGGCCATATCCGCCATCATTTCCAGCGTATTTAACGCCCGGCGCGCGTCGCCATTCACCAGTTCTGCAATGGCACGTCGTGTATCATCTGGCAGAACAATATCCTGACCACCATAGCCACGGGTTTTGTCTTCCATCGCCTGAGTTAGTACTTGCTCAATATCCTCTGTACTCAGGGATTTCAACAGATAAACACGGGCACGGGAAAGCAGTGCCGAATTAAGCTCAAACGACGGGTTTTCAGTGGTTGCGCCAATAAAAGTGATGGTGCCGTCTTCAATATGTGGCAGAAATGCATCCTGCTGGCTTTTGTTGAAACGGTGAACTTCGTCAACAAAAAGAATAGTGCGGCGACCTGCATTGCGGTTTTGCCGGGCGCGCTCGATCGCCTCGCGAATCTCTTTCACGCCAGAGGTGACGGCAGAAATACGTTCCACATCAGCGTTCGCATAGCGGGCAATCACTTCAGCGAGGGTTGTTTTGCCGGTACCCGGTGGCCCCCAGAGGATCATAGAATGCAAATGCCCGGCTTCGATAGCGCGCGGCAACGGCTTCCCCGCAGCCAGCAAATGTTGCTGACCGATATACTGTGCTAAATTTTCTGGCCGCATACGCGCGGCCAGAGGTTGAAAAGTATTATCCGAAAAATCGAGCGACAGATTGCTCACTCAGGTGCCTCTACTTACGTTGATCATCTACCGTGACGCCTTGCGGCGGGGTGAAGGTAAATTTCGCTGCATCCACAGCCCCATTTTGCTGGGATTTCAGCTGATAACTGCTGCGCTGATCGTCCTGCTCCACCGCGCTAAACTGATGGATTGTGCCATCACGTCCCACGTTAATGGTGAACTGCTTCAGATTGCCATTGCTGGCTTTCGGCGTCAGGACAAAGTCATCGCCATTCTGTTTGATATTGTACTGCTGCCAGTCGCTGGACTGGTTGCGGGCAATCAGCATAAACGGCGTATTACCGGTGGCATCTTTCAGCCAGGTTGCCGTAGCTTGCTCAACGAACGGGTTATAGAACCACAGTGTTTTACCGTCAGAAACCAGAATGCTTTCATCAGGTTGTGTCATATGCCAGTTGAATAAGTTTGGACGTTTCACCCACAGATCGCCCTGACCTTCCTGCACCGCCGCGCCGCTACCGTCAGTCACTTTTTGTGTGAAGCTGGCGTGGAAGCTGCTGACTTTATCCAGGCGGCTTTTCAGATCGCTTGCGGCATCAGCCCAAACGCTGCTTGCTACTAAGCTTGAGAGTAATGCACAGGTGATAGCAATTTTTTTCATCATTATTCCTCAAATTACGTCACTCCCGATCGGGAGTTCCCTCTACTCTCTATTCCAGGCTAATAATCAGCTTGAGGAAAGAAGAAAATACTGAATTTTCAGTTGATAGAGTGCCGGATGCGACGCTACCGCGCCTTATCCGGCAATGCATTAATTAGTCAAACGGCGGTGGGGCCAGCACTTCACGATTACCGTTGTGCCCCTGTTCGCTGACAATCCCCTGCGCTTCCATCTGTTCGATAATACGCGCTGCACGGTTATAACCAATGCGGAACTGACGCTGTACGCCAGAAATTGACGCTTTGCGTTTTTCAGTGACAAACTGCACCGCCTGATCGAACAACGGATCCAGTTCTTCAGCGCCATCGAAACCACCCGCACCACCTTCGCTTTCGCTGTCGGAGGTGATGCCATCAACATACTGTGGGCGACCACGCGCTTTCCAGTCCTGCACCACGGCATGAACTTCCTGATCGCGAACAAAAGCACCATGGACACGTACCGGCAACGTGGAGTTCGGCCCAGAGTAGAGCATATCCCCCATACCCAGCAGTGATTCCGCGCCAGCCTGATCAAGAATGGTACGTGAGTCAATCTTACTGGATACGGTAAAGGCGATACGGGTCGGAATATTCGCTTTAATCAGACCAGTAATAACATCAACCGATGGACGCTGAGTTGCCAGTACGAGGTGGATACCCGCGGCACGGGCTTTTTGCGCCAGACGTGCTATCAGCTCTTCCACTTTTTTACCTACCGTCATCATCAGGTCGGCAAATTCGTCAACCAACACGACAATGTATGGTTCTTTTTTCAGCACCGGATGCTGGGCATCCATACTGTCACCCGGCTTCCAGTACGGGTCTGGAATCGGACGCATCATGCGATCGGCTTCAGCAATTTTTTCGTTATAACCCGCCAGATTACGCACACCCAGCGCAGACATCAGTTTATACCGACGCTCCATCTCGTTAACACACCAGCGCAGCGCGTTGGCGGCATCTTTCATATCAGTAACGACTTCCGTTAACAGGTGCGGAATGCCTTCATAAACCGAAAGCTCCAGCATTTTCGGGTCGATCATGATGAAACGCACATCTTCTGGCTGTGCTTTATAAAGCATGCTCAGGATCATCGCGTTCACACCGACAGATTTACCGGAACCGGTAGTCCCCGCAACCAACAAGTGCGGCATTTTCGCCAGATCGGCAACCACCGGCTCACCGGCGATATCTTTACCCAGCACCACGGTTAATGGCGACGGATTATCGCGGAATTTGGCGTTATCCAAAACTTCGCGCAGATAAACGGTTTGTCGTTTTTTATTTGGTAACTCCAGACCTACATAGGGTTTGCCAGGAATAACTTCAACGACACGCACCGCCACCGTCGAAAGTGAACGGGCAAGGTCCCGTGACAAGTTAGAAATGCGCGCCGCTTTTACGCCAGGAGCCAGGTTAAGTTCAAAGCGAGTGATAACTGGCCCCGGAGAGTAATTAACGACATCGGCTTTAATACGGAAATCAGCCAGACGCGCTTCCACCAGACGCGCCATTTGTTCAAGCGCAAAGGTATCTACCGGCTCCACTTCGCTCGGCGGCGGTGTCAGCAAATCCAGAGAAGGCAGCGGCGTCGTCGGTTTGTGCAACGGACGGCTGTCGCCATTACGCATCAACAGCGGATGAAGCAGGGTATCCTGCGGCTGTGGCGCAACTGGCTGTTGTGGCTGCTGATACTGCGGCTGCGGTGCAACCGGTTGTTGCGGCTGTTGATACTGCGGCTGCGGCGCAACTGGTTGTTGCGGCTGCTGATATTGCTGCTGTGGCGCAACCGGTTGTTGCGGCTGCTGATATTGTGGCTGCGGCGCAACCTGCTGTTGTGGCTGCTGATACTGCGGCTGTGGCGCAACCGGCTGTTGTGGCTGCTGATACTGCTGCTGTGGTGCAACCGGTTGTTGCGGCTGCTGTACAGGTTCAACAATTGGCGTAAACAGCGGTTCGTGTGGACCATCATCCAGCAACGCTTTCATTGGCGAAAATTCAAAATCATCCAGCGAGAACGGATTCGCCCCAGCCGGTTGTTCGCCGGAATAACGTTGTTGTTGAGTTTGCGTAAACTGACGAGCCAGTTCAGCCTCTGCCGCAGCATCTGCATCTTCTGCGTTTACGGGCACATCATGTTGATACTGTTCGCCATAGCGTTGCTGCTGTGTCTGGGCGAACTGACGTGCCAGTTCATCCTGCTGCATCGCATCGATTTCATCATCGTTATACTGATCGCCAGAATCATACTGATTGCGCCGGGCTTCACGGGCTTTTTCTTCCGCCGCACGCTGTGAGGGCAGCTTAATACCGTAAGACGCCAATTCACGACGAGTTGGCACGCGGATACGTTTCGGTCGTGGCAACTGCGGGCCAATCCCCTCTTTGACCTGCGGACGCGGTCCACCGCTATTTGCCAGACTGAAGACTGGCGCGGCAACGGTTGCGGCAGCCCCCGTCGCCAGTGTCGCTTTTTTCACGCCAGATGCCAGCGGAGAAACAGCGGCAGCGGCTTCTACTGGAGGTACTGCTGCAACAGAAGGTGCTTTCAGCGAAGATTTGATCGGTTCTGGTTCTTTAACCGGTTCTGGAATCGGTTGATACCAGGCCGCAAGTTGTTCACGTTCACGGGCTCGCTTCTCTTCCACTTCTTCAAAATAGTAAAGCGGCGGACGCGCGGGTTTTGTCTCTTCTACAACGGGTTCAGGCTCCACAACAGGCTGCTGTTCAACGGGTTGCGGCTGTTGGTACAACGGCTCCTGAGCGGCTGGCTGCTGATAAGTTTGCTCAGTCTGGTATGTAGACTGTGGAGCAAAAATGGATTGCTGCTCTTCGGCTTGCCAGGCGTTACCTGCCACCGGTTGTTCTGGCGCAGGGGCATAATACGGCTGTTGCGCAGGCTGTTCCGGCGCAGTTGCGTAATACGGTTGCTGAACAGGTTGTTCCGCCGCAGGAGCGTAGTAAGGTTGTTGCGCAGGTTGTTCAGCTGCAGGTGCATAATACGGCTGCTGCGGCTGTACTGGTTGTTGCAGCGGCTCATTATATTGCACTGCAGGCTGCGCATATTGTGACTGCTGTGGGTAACCTTCCGGTGCAGGAGCAATAACCGGCTCTCCCGTTTGTGGACCCGGTACAGGCTGCCAGGCTACTGTAGGTTGCGAAGGTGGAACATCAACAGAGGCAACAGGCGGCGTCTGAGTCACAGGTTCAACCGGCGCAGCCCAGCTTTGTGTCGCCGTGGTAGCAGCAGCTGCTACAGCGACAGGTTCGGTAATTGGCGCACCGTTTAATAATGGATCGTATTCGTCATATTCTGGCTGCGTTGCACGATTGCCCAAAAATAGGACGTCGTCCGGGTCGGCAGCCACACCGCGTGCAGTGTAGGTAATCTCTTCGTCATCATCCATCCGCTTACCGGAGAACAACGCAGCGTCTGTTTGCCGCCCCATCGGATTAATGAATTTTTCCGCCAACCGTTTACGACGCGCTAGCGCGCCGCGAAGAATACGGGCACGGCGTGATTCATGCTGTTTGCCGTGATTTTCATCTTCATACTCTTCGTCGTCTTCATACTCATCTTCATCGACCCAGGTATCATCGCGACGGGTACGATTACTGGCGAAGGTGAGAATGTTTAAAATCCAGCCGCCGAGTTTTTCAGCAATGGTCACCCATGACCAACCGGTGAACAACGTCAGGCCCGCTGCCCAAACGCAGAGCAGCGCAATAGTTCCCCCGCTACTGTGTAGCAGTGGTTGTAGCGTAGTGCTTAGTAAGCTGCCAATGACGCCACCGGAGGCAAAATACCAGATATCGTCAGCGTTGATTGCCGCCAGACCACAGGAGGTAAGGATGAGCGCCAAAACGCCAATGATGCGTAGCGAAACGGCAAAATAATCAATGTATTCGTCGCTGGACTGATGACGCCAGGCAAACCAACAACCGCCGACAATAATGACGGGAATGGTGTAAGCCATCACGCCAAAAATAAAGAACAGCGTATCTGCCAACCACGCACCGGGCATCCCACCTAAATTATGGATAGGTTCATGCCAGGCCGTTTGCGACCAGCTGGGGTCCGAAGGGTTAAAGCTTAGTAAGGCAGCCATCAACCAGACGGCAAACAGGACAATAAGGATCAGCAACGCCTCCAGAAGGCGGCGGCCGCTACTTAACTTTGTCAATGTGACTTCTTTGTCTTCAGTGTATTCCTGGCTCAAGAAAGGCTCTCCAGGTTACAGGCTTTTCCTGCCCGATGCTAAAACGGACAACAGTACCAGGTTACCCCAGTACTGTTGCTGTATGGATTAACAGGAGTGTAATCAAAATACGCCGATTTTGCACCTGTTCCGTGTTAGCGCGTCTTAATAACCAGACGATTACTCTGCTTGACTTCTTCCATAACAACGTATGTCCGTGTGTCATTGACGCCAGGCAGACGCAGCAGGGTTTCCCCCAGCAACTTACGGTAAGCTGACATATCCGGCACGCGTGTTTTCAACAGGTAGTCGAAATCACCAGATACTAAATGACACTCCTGAATTTCTTCAAGTTTTTGTACAGCGGTATTGAATTGTTCAAACACATCCGGTGCGCCACGATTCAGAGTAATCTCAACGAATACCAGAAGTGATGCATCCAGATAATGGGGGTTAAGCAGCGCCGTATAGCCCTGAATAAACCCTTGTCTTTCCAGCCGACGCACACGCTCAAGGCACGGCGTTGGGGAAAGTCCCACACGTTTAGAAAGCTCGACGTTAGAAATACGCCCATCCTTTTGCAACTCATTAAGAATGTTACGATCGATACGGTCGAGATCTTTGCCAGGGCGCTTCTTGCTATCTACCATTATTATTGTCTCTCTGTATTCCTTCCCTACTCCTGTCTGACCCTGAAACATCACTGTTCAGAGTCGCTACCCGTCACGATAGACCGAAATCATGAAGATTCACGGCGCGCAATGCCTGGGTCTACGGTGAGAAGACCGTTGCCTTGTGGCAGCTATCGACATCACGAATGGCGTCTGTCCACGCCATACGTAGATTTCACTAGCACGGTAAACATGGTATTTACATACATGGTTATGCGCATATAAGAATACTGTTTTTTTTCTTCCTCGAATGTTTTCGCAAAACACCAGGGGATTGTCAAAGCAAAACATCAATTTTTAGTACAACATGCCAGATATTCATTAACAGGGGCGTTTATTCATCATTTAATCGGCTTATAAAGCGGGAAATTTAAGTAGCAGAGGTGATAATGACGGGAGAATTTGACCTGCTTATCGATGCTGCCGATTGCACAAATTGTTAACAAAATCGTCATACTCTTTTTTTACGTCTGTAAATTCCCTACAATCCTGCCCATTGTCTGCCAACAACTATGGGGATCTCATGGGCACGACCAAACACAGTAAACTGCTTATCCTGGGTTCAGGCCCGGCGGGATACACCGCTGCTGTCTACGCGGCGCGCGCCAACCTGCAACCTGTGCTGATTACCGGCATGGAAAAAGGCGGCCAACTGACCACCACCACGGAAGTGGAAAACTGGCCTGGTGATCCAAACGATCTGACCGGTCCGTTATTAATGGCGCGCATGCACGAACATGCCACCAAGTTTGAAACTGAGATCATTTTTGATCATATCAACAAGGTGGATCTGCAAAACCGTCCGTTCCGTCTGAATGGCGATAACGGCGAATACACTTGCGACGCGCTGATTATTGCCACCGGAGCTTCTGCACGCTATCTCGGCCTGCCCTCTGAAGAAGCCTTTAAAGGCCGTGGGGTTTCTGCTTGTGCAACCTGCGACGGTTTCTTCTATCGCAACCAGAAAGTTGCGGTCATCGGCGGCGGCAATACCGCGGTTGAAGAGGCGCTGTATCTGTCTAACATCGCTTCGGAAGTGCATCTGATTCACCGCCGTGACGGTTTCCGCGCGGAAAAAATCCTTATTAAGCGTCTGATGGATAAAGTGGAGAACGGCAACATCATTCTGCACACCAACCGTACGCTGGAAGAAGTGACCGGCGATCAAATGGGTGTCACTGGCGTTCGTCTGCGCGATACGCAAAACAGCGATAACATCGAGTCACTCGACGTTGCCGGTCTGTTTGTTGCTATCGGTCACAGCCCGAATACTGCGATTTTCGAAGGGCAGCTGGAACTGGAAAACGGCTACATCAAAGTACAGTCGGGTATTCATGGTAATGCCACCCAGACCAGCATTCCTGGCGTCTTTGCCGCAGGCGACGTGATGGATCACATTTATCGCCAGGCCATTACTTCGGCCGGTACTGGCTGCATGGCAGCACTTGATGCGGAACGCTACCTCGATGGTTTAGCTGACGCAAAATAATTTTACAAATCAGTAACAAAAGTAAAGAAGGCGACACCTTGCGACTATGGGTCGCCTTTATTTTTTCCCCGTTGTAACATTGCTCTGCAAATAATTCTGATAACTCACCTGCTAAGCGTGCAATGAATAAATCTCGTCAAAAAGAGTTAACCCGCTGGTTAAAACAGCAAAGCGTCATCTCCCAACGTTGGCTGAATATTTCTCGTCTGCTGGGCTTTGTAAGCGGCATATTGATCATTGCCCAGGCCTGGTTCATGGCGCGAATTCTGCAACATATGATTATGGAGAATATTCCCCGTGAAGCCCTGCTGCTTCCCTTTACGTTACTGGTTCTGACCTTTGTATTGCGCGCATGGGTGGTCTGGTTACGCGAACGGGTGGGTTATCACGCCGGGCAGCATATCCGCTTTGCCATCCGCCGTCAGGTTCTCGACCGTCTGCAACAAGCAGGGCCAGCGTGGATTCAGGGTAAACCTGCGGGGAGCTGGGCGACGCTGGTACTCGAGCAAATTGACGATATGCATGATTACTATGCACGCTATCTGCCGCAAATGGCGCTGGCAGTGTCGGTGCCGTTGCTGATTGTGGTGGCGATCTTCCCCTCTAACTGGGCTGCGGCGCTCATTCTGCTGGGCACAGCACCGCTAATTCCGTTGTTTATGGCGCTGGTTGGAATGGGGGCTGCCGATGCTAACCGGCGTAACTTTCTCGCTCTTGCTCGCTTAAGTGGGCATTTCCTCGATCGCCTGCGCGGCATGGAAACATTGCGTATTTTTGGTCGTGGTGAAGCTGAAATTGAAAGTATTCGTTCTGCTTCGGAAGATTTCCGCCAACGGACAATGGAAGTGCTACGACTGGCGTTTTTATCCTCCGGCATTCTCGAATTTTTTACCTCGCTGTCAATTGCTCTGGTGGCGGTCTACTTTGGTTTTTCCTATCTCGGCGAGCTGGATTTTGGTCACTACGATACTGGGGTGACGCTGGCTGCAGGTTTTCTGGCCCTGATCCTTGCGCCAGAGTTTTTCCAGCCATTACGCGATCTCGGTACGTTTTATCATGCTAAAGCCCAGGCTGTTGGTGCAGCTGACAGTCTGAAAACGTTTATGGAAACCCCGCTCGCCCATCCGCAGCGCGGTGAGGCGGAATTAGCATTGACCGATCCGCTGACCATTGAGGCCGAGGATCTGTTTATCACGTCGCCGGAAGGTAAAACGCTGGCCGGACCGCTGAACTTTACTTTGCCAGCAGGCCAACGTGCAGTGTTGGTTGGCCGCAGCGGTTCAGGTAAAAGCTCACTGCTGAACGCGCTTTCTGGTTTTCTCTCATATCAGGGATCATTACGAATCAACGGGATAGAATTACGTGATTTATCACCAGAATCATGGCGTAAACATCTCTCCTGGGTTGGGCAAAACCCACAATTACCGGCAGCAAAATTGCGGGATAACGTACTACTGGCGCGACCTGATGCCAGCGAACAAGAATTACAAGCAGCGCTGGATAACGCCTGGGTCAGCGAGTTTCTACCGCTCCTGCCACAAGGCGTTGATACACCTGTTGGCGACCAGGCTGCCCGCCTTTCCGTGGGGCAGGCGCAGCGCGTGGCGGTGGCCCGTGCGTTACTAAATCCCTGTTCGCTATTACTGTTGGATGAACCCGCTGCCAGCCTTGATGCTCACAGTGAACAGCGCGTAATGGAGGCGCTGAATGCCGCCTCTCTGCGCCAGACAACGTTAATGGTCACCCACCAGTTAGAAGATCTTGCTGACTGGGATGTCATTTGGGTTATGCAGGATGGCCGGATTATTGAGCAAGGACGTTACGCGGAATTAAGTGTGGCTGGTGGCCCATTCGCCACATTACTGGCCCATCGTCAGGAGGAGATTTAAATGCGCGCTTTGCTACCCTATCTGGCACTGTATAAACGTCATAAATGGATGTTAAGTCTTGGTATTGTGCTGGCAATTGTGACGCAGCTCGCCAGTATCGGTCTGTTGACACTTTCCGGCTGGTTCCTCTCGGCCTCAGCGGTTGCGGGGGTTGCCGGACTGTACAGCTTCAACTATATGCTACCCGCTGCGGGCGTGCGTGGTGCCGCAATCACCCGTACTGCCGGGCGTTATTTTGAACGTCTGGTAAGTCACGACGCGACTTTCCGCGTGTTGCAGCATCTGCGCATTTACACCTTCAGCAAATTGTTGCCCCTCTCCCCTGCCGGACTGGCGCGCTATCGTCAGGGCGAATTGCTCAACCGCGTGGTGGCGGATGTTGATACGCTCGATCATCTTTACCTGCGCGTTATCTCGCCGCTGGTGGGCGCTTTTGTGGTGATTATGGTGGTGACAATCGGGTTAAGTTTCCTTGATTTCACCCTCGCCTTTACGCTGGGCAGCGTTATGTTACTGACGCTTTTCCTGATGCCACCGCTGTTTTATCGTGCGGGAAAAAGCACCGGGCAAAATCTGACTCATCTTCGCGGACAGTATCGCCAACAACTGACGGCCTGGCTGCAAGGGCAAGCTGAGCTGACCATTTTTGGTGCCAGCGATCGTTATCGCACGCAACTAGAGAATACAGAAATTCAATGGCTGGAAGCGCAACGCCGTCAATCTGAACTGACCGCATTGTCGCAAGCGATAATGCTGCTCATTGGCGCGTTAGCGGTGATCCTGATGCTGTGGATGGCGTCTGGCGGCGTTGGCGGCAATGCTCAACCCGGCGCATTAATTGCCCTGTTTGTCTTTTGTGCGTTAGCCGCGTTTGAAGCACTGGCACCAGTAACGGGTGCATTTCAGCATCTGGGGCAAGTCATTGCCTCTGCCGTACGTATCTCTGACTTAACGGATCAAAAACCGGAGGTCACCTTCCCTGATACCCAAACTCGTGTTGCCGATCGCGTTTCGCTGACATTACGGGATGTTCAGTTCACTTATCCGGAGCAATCCCAACAGGCACTTAAAGGGATTTCTCTTCAGGTAAACGCCGGGGAACATATAGCGATTCTCGGGCGAACCGGATGCGGCAAATCAACACTGTTACAACTGCTGACCCGCGCATGGGACCCGCAACAGGGCGAGATTTTGCTTAACGATAGCCCCATAGCCAGCCTGAATGAAGCGGCTCTACGACAGACCATCAGCGTTGTTCCTCAGCGAGTGCATCTGTTTAGCGCCACGCTGCGTGATAATCTGTTACTCGCCTCGCCTGGCAGTAGTGATGAGGCTCTGTCGGAGATCTTGCGTCGCGTTGGTCTGGAGAAGCTGCTCGAGGATGCAGGTCTCAACAGTTGGTTAGGTGAAGGCGGACGCCAGCTCTCCGGTGGTGAACTGCGCCGTCTGGCTATCGCCCGTGCGCTGTTACATGATGCGCCACTGGTGTTGCTGGATGAACCTACCGAAGGCTTAGATGCCACAACCGAAAGCCAGATCCTTGAATTGCTTGCAAAAATGATGCGTGAGAAAACGGTGTTAATGGTCACCCATCGACTTCGCGGACTCTCTCGTTTCCAACAAATAATAGTGATGGACAACGGGCAAATTATTGAGCAAGGTACTCACGCAGAACTGCTTGCCAGACAGGGGCGTTATTACCAGTTCAAGCAGGGTTTGTAAGCTATTATTGAACGATCCGACTTGCGTGGAGTTTTGCGGTCATGCGCCTGGTTCAGCTTTCTCGCCATTCAATAGCCTTCCCTTCCCCGGAAGGCGCATTACGTGAGCCTAACGGCCTGCTGGCACTTGGGGGCGATCTTAGCCCTGCGCGCCTGTTAATGGCTTACCAGCGTGGTATTTTTCCGTGGTTTTCTCCAGGCGACCCCATCCTCTGGTGGTCGCCCGATCCCCGCGCGGTGCTATGGCCAGAATCACTGCATATCAGCCGTAGTATGAAGCGATTTCATAAACGCTCGCCCTATCGTGTCACGATGAATTACGCTTTTGGTCAGGTCATTGAAGGCTGTGCCAGCGATCGCGAAGAAGGAACCTGGATCACGCGTGGCGTGGTCGAAGCCTACCATCGCCTTCACGAACTCGGTCATGCCCACTCCATTGAAGTCTGGCGTGAAGATGAGCTTGTCGGCGGTATGTACGGCGTGGCCCAGGGAACGCTATTTTGTGGCGAGTCCATGTTCAGCCGGATGGAAAATGCGTCTAAAACGGCGCTTCTGGTATTCTGTGAGGAATTTATCGGTCATGGCGGTAAGCTTATCGACTGCCAGGTCCTTAACGATCACACAGCATCGCTTGGTGCCTGCGAAATTCCCCGCCGGGATTACCTTAATTATCTCAATCAAATGCGCCTCGGACGATTGCCGAATAATTTCTGGGTACCACGGTGCTTGTTTTCACCACAAGAATGAATGTTTTCGGCACATTTCTCCCCAGAGTGTTATAATTGCGGTCGCAGAGTTGGTTACGCTCATTACCCCGCTGCCGATAAGGAATTTTTCGCGTCAGGTAACGCCCATCGTTTATCTCACCGCTCCCTTATACGTTGCGCTTTTGGTGCGGCTTAGCCGTGTGTTTTCGGAGTAATGTGCCGAACCTGTTTGTTGCGATTTAGCGCGCAAATCTTTACTTATTTACAGAACTTCGGCATTATCTTGCCGGTTCAAATTACGGTAGTGATACCCCAGAGGATTAGATGGCCAAAGAAGACAATATTGAAATGCAAGGTACCGTTCTTGAAACGTTGCCTAATACCATGTTCCGCGTAGAGTTAGAAAACGGTCACGTGGTTACTGCACACATCTCCGGTAAAATGCGCAAAAACTACATCCGCATCCTGACGGGCGACAAAGTGACTGTTGAACTGACCCCGTACGACCTGAGCAAAGGCCGCATTGTCTTCCGTAGTCGCTGATTGTTTTACCGCCTGATGGGCGAAGAGAAAGAACGAGTAAAAGGTCGGTTTAACCGGCCTTTTTATTTTGTGATATGTATGAAGTACTTTGGAAGTATAAGTCCATAACTTGTCTCGATGTAGATATACTGCACAAGTTGTTTACAGTATGAGCAAACAATAATTATCATTAAAATTCTTCTTGACCGTTTTACTCCAACTCCCTATAGTAGCGCCCCGTTGCCACCCATGAGGTTTGGTAGCAAAACAATTTGGTGAGGTGTCCGAGTGGCTGAAGGAGCACGCCTGGAAAGTGTGTATACGGCAACGTATCGGGGGTTCGAATCCCCCCCTCACCGCCATATTTAAAGAAGAGCTCGTACGAAAGTGCGAGCTTTTTTTTCGCATTTTATCTGTCTGTACGGCAGTGAACATGGTGGGCGGGTGGAGTATGTTACCTGTGAATTTCTAAGCTGCCTGTACGGCAGTGAACGCGTTCGCAAAGGTTTTACCGCACCCCGTCGATTTCTAAGCTGCCTGTACGGCAGTGAACTCAAATACTACACGTTTAGCCCGTTGTTAATAAAGCAAAACCATCCCATTCTCCTGCAGCACCCTTTTTTATCCTTACCTTCCAGCAGCACTAATTATCAACAACTTACCTTCACCTCCAAAAATAGGGTTTTCACCGTTCCACCCCATAAATAAAAAGTCCGTAACCCCTGACGAGATTACGGACTTCACCAACCTACCTGACAATCAGATTAATGCGCTGCTTCCGCCTTGTGCTTTTGTGCACTCTGGAATCCGTAAGTCAGCTCATTTTTCTCTTTATCCAGCGCAACCGTCACCTGACCGCCGTCCACCAGCGAACCAAACAGCAGTTCGTTGGCGAGCGGTTTTTTCAGGTTGTCCTGGATGACACGCGCCATCGGACGTGCGCCCATTGCCCGGTCGTAACCTTTCTCGGCCAGCCAGTTACGCGCTTCCTGGCTCACTTCCAGAGAAACACCTTTCTGATCCAGCTGAACCTGCAACTCGACGATGAATTTATCCACCACCTGATGGATCACGTCAGTTGACAGATGATCGAACCAGATAATGTTGTCGAGACGGTTACGGAATTCCGGTGTAAAGATCTTCTTGATCTCTTCCATCGCATCGGTGCTGTTATCCTGGTGGATAAGACCAATGGATTTGCGCTCAGTTTCCCGTACCCCGGCGTTAGTGGTCATCACCAGCACCACGTTACGGAAGTCCGCTTTGCGTCCGTTGTTATCGGTCAGCGTACCGTTGTCCATCACCTGCAACAGAATATTGAACACGTCCGGATGCGCTTTCTCGATTTCGTCCAGCAGCAGCACCGCATGTGGATGCTTGATTACCGCATCGGTCAGCAAACCGCCCTGATCAAAACCAACGTATCCCGGAGGCGCACCAATCAGACGGCTGACGGTATGGCGTTCCATATACTCGGACATATCAAAGCGCAGAAGCTCAATGCCCAACGCTTTCGAAAGCTGTACCGTCACCTCTGTTTTCCCGACCCCGGTAGGACCGGCAAACAGGAACGAACCGACCGGTTTATGTTCGTGACCTAAACCTGCACGCGCCATCTTAATGGCTTCAGTCAGCGCCTCAATGGCTTTATCCTGGCCGAAGACCAGCATTTTCAGGCGATCGCCGAGGTTTTTCAGGGTATCGCGGTCACTCTGAGAAACACTCTTCTCTGGAATGCGTGCAATACGGGCCACCACGGACTCAATATCCGCCACATTAACGGTTTTCTTGCGTTTGCTTACCGGCATCAGACGTGCGCGAGCGCCCGCTTCGTCGATAACATCAATGGCTTTATCCGGCAGATGACGATCGTTAATGTATTTCACCGCCAGCTCTACCGCCGCACGCACCGCTTTTGCGGTATAACGCACGTCGTGGTGCGCTTCATACTTCGGTTTCAGGCCATTGATGATTTGAACAGTTTCTTCGATCGACGGTTCAGTAATATCAATTTTCTGGAAGCGACGCGCCAGAGCACGGTCTTTCTCGAAAATGTTGCTGAACTCCTGATAGGTTGTCGAACCAATTACGCGAATTTTACCGCTGGAGAGCAACGGTTTGATTAGGTTAGCCGCATCGACCTGACCACCAGACGCTGCACCCGCACCGATAATGGTGTGGATCTCATCAATAAACAGGATGCTGTTAGTGTCCTGCTCCAGCTGCTTGAGCAACGCTTTAAAACGTTTTTCAAAGTCGCCGCGATATTTTGTGCCCGCTAACAGAGAACCGATATCGAGAGAGTAAATCGTACAGTCAGCCATCACTTCCGGCACATCACCCTGAACAATTCGCCAGGCAAGACCTTCTGCAATCGCGGTTTTACCGACACCAGATTCCCCCACCAGCAGCGGGTTGTTTTTACGGCGACGGCAGAGAACCTGAATAGCACGCTCCAGCTCTTTCTCACGACCAATTAGTGGGTCGATTCCGCCCACACGCGCAAGCTGGTTCAGGTTCGTCGTGAAATTCTCCATACGTTCCTCCCCACCAGCTTGTTCTTCGCTGTTTGGCTGGCTGCCAGGATCAGAAGACTGTGTCGGCTCGTCTTTACGCGTGCCATGAGAGATAAAGTTCACCACATCGAGACGGCTGACTTCATGTTTACGCAACAGATATGCCGCCTGCGACTCCTGTTCGCTGAAGATAGCGACCAGAACGTTTGCACCGGTAACCTCATTGCGACCGGAGGACTGGACATGGAAGACCGCACGTTGCAGTACACGCTGAAAACTCAGCGTCGGCTGTGTGTCGCGCTCCTCTTCACTGGCAGGCAGAACGGGTGTGGTTTGTTCAATAAAGGCTTCCAGTTCCTGACGGAGCGCAACCAAATCCACAGAACACGCTTCCAGCGCCTCCCGGGCAGATGGGTTACTGAGCAGCGCCAGTAACAAGTGCTCGACGGTCATAAACTCATGACGGTGCTCGCGCGCTCTGGCGAAAGCCATATTTAAACTGAGTTCCAGTTCTTGATTGAGCATAGGCACCTCCCCCAATTTTTATGCCTGCATTCAGGCTTTTTCTAGCGTACACAGCAATGGATGCTCATTCTCCCTCGCGTACTTGTTCACCATCGCCACTTTGGTTTCTGCAACCTCGGCGGTAAAGACTCCGCAAATGGCCTTCCCCTGGTAGTGAACAGCGAGCATCAATTGCGTTGCACGTTCTACATCATAAGAAAAGAATTTTTGTAACACGTCAATAACAAACTCCATCGGAGTGTAATCATCATTGACTAATATCACTTTATACATAGATGGCGGTTTTAGCGCGTCGCGAACTTTTTCTTCCGCCAGTTGATCAAAGTCCAGCCAGTCGTTCGTTTTACCCATTGTCAGTTATCATCTTCGGTTACGGTTATCGGCAGAACGCCCTGCCGCTGACAAGAGCTTATTTGCCTGACCAATCTACTCCACATGATAGATAACTATCATCTATCGTTGGCATCAGCGACATCTGTCACATTCCTGTCAATAGCGTTAACTGCTTCAAATTTTTGATTCATACCTGCCCCCTGGCCCCTGTCAAATGCTTGACGGCTCGCCCTAATTCTCTAAATTGTATTTCTAGAGTTGGCGAGGTTTTGAACAGCCCCCTCTCTGACCCCGGTTTATTCCATCTTACTTGTATAAGATTTGCGAAGGATGTCGAAGCATGGAAAAGGGTACTGTTAAGTGGTTCAACAATGCCAAAGGTTTTGGTTTCATCTGCCCTGAAGGCGGCGGCGAAGATATTTTCGCTCATTATTCCACCATTCAGATGGATGGTTACAGAACGCTAAAAGCTGGACAATCCGTTCAGTTTGATGTCCACCAGGGGCCAAAAGGCAATCACGCCAGTGTTATTGTGCCCGTCGAAGTAGAAGCGGCAGTCGCATAGCTCTTCTGTCTCATTGTGTACATCCTAAAGGCAAAATGCCAGCCCGATCGGCTGGCATTTTTATCTCAAAAATTACTCCCGTGCCAGAGCATCTACTGGATCCAGTCGTGCCGCATTTCGTGCGGGTAACCAGCCAAATAAAATCCCGGTGGCCGTCGAGCAGAGAAACGCCAGCAGCAGCGCCAACGGTGAAAAACCAATCTCCCAGCCGGGTAAGAAAAGCTGCAAGGTGAAAGCAATTAACAGTGACAGTGTTATTCCCAACGCGCCACCGACCAGGCAAACCAGTACGGCTTCGATCAGGAACTGTTGCAAAACATCGCTTGCTCGCGCACCTACAGCCATGCGAATGCCAATTTCCCGCGTCCGCTCGGTCACTGACACCAGCATAATATTCATTACACCAATACCGCCCACCACCAGCGAAATCACCGCCACCAGCGTCAGAAACAGTTGTAAAGTACGTGTGGTCTTTTCAACAGTTTTCAAGACGCCGTCCATGTTCCAGGTAAAGAAATCCTTCTTACCGTGGCGCAGTGAAAGTAAACGCGTGAGTTGCTGTTCCGCCTCGGCGCTGTCAAATCCTTCTTTCACCCTGACAGTAATGGAGTTAAGCCACGACTGGCCCATAACTCGCCCGGACATCGTGCTGTAAGGTAGCCAGACACGCAGCACTTTACTGCTACCAAACATCGACTGTTTTTCTTCCGCCACACCAATGACTCTGGCGGGCATATTGCCGACCAGAATCACCTCGCCAACCACATCTGCTTTATGGGGGAAAAGCTGGCGGCGAGTATTACTGTCGAGAACCACGACCTGCGCACGACCGTTCAGCTGCTCCTGATTAAAGGTGTTTCCTTCACTGAAGGTCATGCCATAGACATTAAAATAATCGCCGCTCACGCCATTGGCACTGGCAGCAACATCAACATTGTTATAACGCAGGCGCAGGTTTTGCGAGACGGCAGGTGTGGCTGAGGCGACCCACGGTTGTTTTTGGATGGCGATTAAGTCGTCGTACTTCAGCGCCTGCTGATATTGCGGATCGTCATCGCCAAAATCTTTCCCGGGATAGACATCAATAGTATTCGTACCAATAGAACGAATATCCGCCAGCACCATTTGTTTGGCGGCGTCACCCACCACGACAATGGAAACCACCGACGCAATACCGATAATAATCCCCAGCATGGTCAGTAAAGTACGCATTTTATTCGCTGCCAGCGCCCGCCATGCCATCGTCAGCGCCTCGTTAAAACCGCTGACAAACTGCCGCCAGCCAGACACTGTATTGACAACAGGCTCCGTCCCGCCAGCAACATTCACTTTTTCAATGGCGGGAGGATTGCGCACAATTTCGCCGTCGCGAATTTCGATCACCCGCTCGGCCTGAGCAGCGACCTGCGGATCGTGGGTGACGATAATCACCGTATGCCCGCGATCGCGCAGCTGATGCAGGATCGCCATCACCTCTTCGCCAGAATGGCTGTCCAGTGCGCCGGTCGGTTCATCGGCAAGAATTACCTGACCGCCGTTCATCAATGCCCGCGCGATGCTGACGCGCTGTTGCTGACCACCCGAAAGCTGTGCCGGATAATACTCTGTACGGTCTTCCAGCCCCAGCCGTTGCAGCAACTCCTGGGCACGAAGCAGTCGCTGTTTCCGCTCAAGACCGGCATAGACGGCGGGTACTTCAACGTTCTGCTCGGCGGTTAAATGCGAAAGCAAATGGTAACGCTGGAAAATAAAGCCGAAATGCTCGCGGCGCAGTTGCGCCAGCGCATCGGCGTCCAGCGTGGCAATATCCTGACCGGCTACGCGATAGGTGCCGCTGGTGGCCTTATCCAGGCAGCCGAGAATATTCATCAGGGTCGATTTACCGGAACCCGAAGCGCCAACAATCGCGACCATCTCACCCGCATAAATATTGAGGCTGATGCCCTTCAGCACCTCAACCTGCTCATCACCGGCAGGATAGCTGCGACGAATATCCTTTAATTCGAGCAAAGGCGTCATTGTGCAGCTCCTGGTTTGGCCTCACCAATCACCACTTCATCGCCCGCTTCCAGCCCTTTGACAATCTCAACATCGGTATCGTTACGTGCGCCAATCGTCACTTCACGCTCGCGTGTTTCACCATTACGCAACAATTTGACTTTATAACGATTATCGCCAACCGGATCGCCTAACGCCGACAGAGGGATCGTCAACACATTTTTCACATCGGTGAGCTGAATATGCACTTGCGCGGTCATATCCAGCCGCAGCAAACCATTGGGGTTGGGTACTTCAAAACGGGCGTAATAGAAAATAGCGTCGTTTACCTTTTCCGGCGTCGGTAGCACATCCTTGATTTGCCCCTCGTAGCGCGTCAGTGGATCGCCAAGCACCGTAAACCAGGCTTTTTGCCCCGGCTTCAGGTGGATTACATCCGCTTCAGAAACCTGCGCTTTTACCAGCATAGTGCTCATATCTGCCAGCGTCAGAATGTTCGGTGCTTGCTGTGCGGCAATCACCGTCTGGCCTTGCAGAGTGGTGATTTGCGTCACTTCCCCGCCCATCGGGGCAACGATACGGGTGTAATCGAGATTGGTTTTAGCCGTATCGAGAGAGGCCTGATTGCGCTTGATTTGCGCGTCAATGGTGCCAATTTGCGCCTGTTTCACAGCCATCTCCGTCGCGGCGGTATCGAGATCCTGCAGTGAAACCGCTTGCGTTTGTGCCAGACGTTGCTGACGGGAATACGTCACCCGCGCCAGTTTCAGCTCCGCTTCCGCCTGCTGCCGCTGCGCGCGTAGCTCCATCAGCGTTGCTTCGACCTCCTTGATCTGGTTTTCAGCCTGTTCAGGATCAATGACCCCTAAAAGCTGGTCTTTTTTTACTTTATCGCCAATCGCCACCGACAGCGTTTTCAACTGACCGCTGACCTGCGCGCCTACGTCAACCTTACGCAGCGCGTCCAGCTTTCCGGTCGCCAGCACGCTTTGCTGTAAATCACCGGGGCGCACAATCAGTGTCTGATAAGTCGGCACGGGTGCGTTAAGAATTCTCCATAACGTAATCAGTCCGGCGATGACTATCACCAGCGCAATAACGTAACGCTTCTTCACGGTTTTCCGCTTTTTCATAAATATTCTGAATACTCCACATGCCAATCCGGGTCATTAACTTCAACGAAATATCAACAAAACCCTAAAATTTACGTTAGTAATCACACTATTGATGTTTGGTTAAGATACGCAATGGTGAAATCGACGTCATGTATAACCATTGATTTCATGAATATGTCGCAGCTAACTGAACGGACCTTTACGCCATCTGAATCTCTCAGCAGCCTGTCACTTTTTCTTAGTCTGGCACGTGGACAGTGTCGGCCGGGTAAATTCTGGCATCGCTGTAGTTTTCGCCAGAAATTTTTGCTGCGCTCGTTGATTATGCCGCGTTTAAGCGTTGAGTGGATGAACGAACTTTCCCACTGGCCTAATCTCAATGTGTTGTTAACGCGCCAGCCGCGACTGCCTGTGCGTCTGCATCGCCCTTACCTTGCGGCGAATCTTAGCCGTAAGCAATTGCTGGAGGCGTTACGTTACCATTATGCGTTACTCCGCGGGTGTATGTCGGCGGAAGAATTCAGCTTATATTTGAATACCCCCGGGCTGCAACTGGCTAAACTGGAAGGCAAAAACGGTGAGCAGTTCACGCTTGAGCTGACCATGATGATCTCAATGGATAAAGAAGGTGACAGCACAATCCTGTTCCGCAACAGCGAAGGTATTCCTCTGGCAGAGATCACGTTTACCCTGTGTGAATATCAGGGGAAAAGAACGATGTTTATTGGCGGACTGCAAGGCGCAAAATGGGAAATTCCACATCAGGAAATCCAGAATGCGACGAAAGCCTGCCACGGGCTATTTCCCAAACGCCTCGTGATGGAAGCGGCCTGTCTGTTTGCCCAACGTTTGCAGGTAGAGCAGATTATTGCCGTCAGCAATGAAACGCATATTTACCGCAGCCTGCGTTATCGCGATAAAGAAGGCAAGATCCATGCTGATTACAACGCGTTCTGGGAGTCGGTTGGCGGCGTATGTGATGCTGAACGCCATTACCGCCTTCCAGCACAGATAGCACGAAAAGAGATTGCCGAAATCGCCAGTAAAAAACGGGCTGAATACCGTCGGCGCTATGAGATGCTCGACGCTATTCAGCCACAAATGGCCACGATGTTTCGCGGTTAATCCGCGCGACCGCGCGCCAGCCACAGCACGCGTGAGAACATTTTTTTCAGCAGCGTTGGTACGGAGTCCACACCACGACGTCCTGCCTCCATTGCCACTTCAATGGCAAGATCGGGTTTGGAAGAGCGATGGATCGCTTTCGAGATAATTTTGCGTAGATTCATCGGTACATTTTCCGGGATTTGCGCCACGCGGTGGAACACATCGGAAAATCCCTGGCGATACATAAAATGTTCCATATCCAGCGCCGGTAACGCCGTTAAATGTTCTCGTTCGGCTTCCCGATCGTTATTCAACAGGCTGCGTACCGTAGCGGCATATTTCTTCCCTGCTTCATCGCCATCGACCAGTACATGCCATTCAATCCCCATTCGGCGGGCAAATTTAACCAGTGGCTTTAGCCCGGACTGGGCAAACTCAATGACCTTGATCCCTTCGGCATCAAAATGATGTCCGCACTGACGCGCCAGTTCATTGATAACCCAGGTTTCCGTTTCCCCTTCCACCAGCAACCAGCAGCGAGCAAACAGCGATGACGGACGATTAAAACGAATGTGAAAAGAGATGCGGCGGCTGTCTTCGGTGCTCAAGCCACTTGGCCCCAGACGCCAGGCGGCAACACGAGAAGATTCACGCACCAGGCGGCAAACATGTTCCACTGGAGTTAACGAAAGCAGCTCGCCAGAGTTGGTGGTAGCAATACGCTGTAAAGGCAAAAGATTCAACAGATGCCAGGCAACGGAAAGCATAATCGGATGCAGGCGGGTTTCTGGATCTTCAATTAGCAATAACGGACGCGCGTCTTTATCCAGTCGCAATGTGCCTTTTGCCTGCAATAAAGTAGCAAACAGGCCGAGCAAAATAACCCGATACGAGCGCCCTCCAGGTCGGTCAATCATCCGGTTGATGATGTCCAGATAGCGCCAGCTTCGTTGCTCATTGCTGGCCCGCCGCCGCATTAAACGATATCGCGCCTGTCCAGCCCCCTGCTCAGAGAAATAATGCTCAAGCAACTGCACCATTGCGGAAAGTCCCTGACGAATCTGTCCATCAGAGAGATTTTGCGGATGTGAGGACAACTCACGGGCGAGGAAATCGAGCTGGCGCGCGGTGACTTCCACATTGGGGACATTTGGCACCGTGCCGTTACGAATACGGCGCATAAAACGGGCATCACGCAAGCGCAGCACCGGCATTAAACGCACCAGATGGCGTGCCTGATCGTTAATATCCTCAACATCAATCGGATGTCCGTCTTTATCGAGAAAACTGCGCAGTGTCATCACGCTGCCGTCTTCCGCACTCTCCCCTTCCAGACGATAAAAAATACGGTGATAGCCATCGGTGCATGGCGTCCAGCACGCTTCCAGCGGCCGATAACGGCGAACCCGATGTCGGCCTGGCAGCGATTCGCGGAAGGTCAAAATAATATGCAGATGATGTTCTCGCCCGTTGATATCTCCCGGCGGGAACCAGAAATCGTCGCGCTCAAAATGGTAGAGATCTGATTCTGGCGATAGCAGCAGGGTTAAGGCGTCCAGCAAGCTGGATTTACCCCACGCGTTCTCCCCAATCAGGACGTTGTTTTGTTCGAGCATCAACGACAAACGGTTGATACCGCGAAAACCCACAATTTCAACGCGCTCAAGAATCATATCCCCTCCAGAAATATGTGACTTATCCTTTACGCTGGCAGTATAACGGGAAAGGCCTTGCTAATACGTGATGACATCACATTTAAGCATGGCAATTGTCTGAAAAATGAGCGAATAATCGCGTTATACTCCCTCTTGCTGATAAGCCCGCAAAAACAACAAAATCAAATAATTAGCATGATAAATTATTTTTTATTACGCCTAAAGGATTAAATCTTTTGCTTGCACTACACTGTCAATCAGACAAATGACTATATGGGGCAACCCGCTGTTGCCCTAAATCAAATTTACTGGATTTATTTATCTGGTGAATGACTCGCCTTCGTTTTTAAAATAGCCGCGCATTATTTCCGTCGTCATTTTTTACGACGACCCTATAAAACGACCCTATTTTTCACAGGGTCAATTTTTAATTGAGGTGGATATGTTCAGAAAATTAGCAGCTGAATGTTTTGGTACTTTCTGGCTTGTTTTTGGTGGCTGTGGTAGTGCTGTACTGGCCGCAGGCTTCCCGGAATTAGGCATTGGTTTTGCCGGCGTGGCGCTGGCATTTGGTTTGACCGTTCTGACGATGGCCTTCGCTGTTGGTCATATTTCTGGTGGTCATTTTAACCCGGCGGTCACTATTGGTTTATGGGCTGGCGGACGTTTTCCGGCAAAAGAAGTCGTTGGCTACGTGATTGCCCAGGTTGTCGGCGGTATTGTTGCAGCGGCGCTGCTGTATTTAATTGTCAGTGGTAAAACGGGTTTTGACGCGGCAGCCAGCGGTTTTGCTTCTAACGGTTATGGCGAGCATTCACCAGGCGGTTATTCCATGCTTTCCGCGCTGGTAGTTGAACTGGTATTGAGTGCGGGCTTCCTGTTAGTGATCCACGGTGCAACCGACAAATTCGCTCCGGCAGGTTTTGCGCCGATCGCTATTGGTCTGGCCTTAACCCTGATTCACTTAATCAGTATTCCGGTGACTAACACTTCTGTTAACCCGGCGCGCAGCACCGCGGTTGCTATCTTCCAGGGCGGCTGGGCATTAGAACAACTGTGGTTCTTCTGGGTGGTGCCAATTGTCGGCGGCATTATCGGTGGTCTGATTTACCGGACTCTGCTGGAAAAGCGTGATTAATTAGCATTGGCATTTTATCTGCCCTGGTTGTTTTATCTTCGACATTACAAACCGCACGGGTATTGGTGGCGTCAAAATCGCTGAAGCGTTCCCCGAAGGCCGGGGCAGCCCACATGGATGTGGGCTGAGGGCGCGTCTTACAGGACGTTACCTCGCGCCCGACCTGGTTGCCGAAGGGGATAAGCTGAAGGTACCGCGCAGCGGCGATTTTGTTCGCCAGAGCCCGGGGGTGCAGGGGGCGGCGGCGACTGGCTGCCCCCTGCGCGCTCCCTCCGCCAGTGGCTTTATATGGCATTGCACATGAAAGGAGCGCAACAATGCTAAACACTCAGATAGGATTAAAAATCCCCCTCTGATGCATAACATTTCCTTTTAATTGCAACTTTACTCGTCCTTCCGCTTTCAGTAGTGTGTCATCGCGCATTTCGACTTCTTCTTTGCAAGGACTGGATTTTCATGTTTTCTGGGCTGTTAATCATTCTGGTTCCCCTGATTGTGGGTTACCTCATTCCGCTTCGCCAACAAGCTGCGTTAAAAGTTATTAATCAGCTATTAAGCTGGATGGTTTACCTTATTCTCTTTTTTATGGGTATCAGTCTGGCGTTTCTCGATAACCTCGCCAGTAACCTGTTGGCGATTCTGCATTATTCTGCCGTCAGTATTACCGTTATTTTACTGTGTAATATTGCCGCCCTGATGTGGCTGGAGCGAGGCCTGCCGTGGCGCAACCACCATCAGCAAGAAAAACTCCCGTCGCGTATTGCGATGGCGCTGGAGTCGCTAAAACTGTGCGGCGTAGTAGTGATTGGTTTTGCCATTGGTCTGAGTGGACTGGCTTTCTTACAACACGCGACCGAAGCCAGTGAATACACGTTAATTTTGCTACTTTTCCTCGTTGGTATTCAGTTGCGCAATAATGGCATGACCTTAAAGCAGATTGTCCTTAATCGCCGGGGAATGATTGTCGCCGTGGTGGTGGTTGTCAGTTCATTAATTGGTGGTTTAATTAACGCCTTTATTCTTGATCTCCCCATCAATACCGCGCTGGCAATGGCCTCCGGTTTCGGCTGGTATTCTCTTTCCGGTATTTTATTGACCGAATCTTTTGGTCCGGTAATCGGGAGCGCGGCGTTTTTTAATGATCTGGCCCGTGAACTGATTGCTATTATGTTGATCCCTGGGCTGATTCGCCGCAGCCGCTCTACTGCACTGGGCTTATGCGGTGCCACATCAATGGATTTCACCCTGCCCGTTCTTCAACGTACTGGCGGGCTGGATATGGTCCCGGCGGCAATTGTTCACGGTTTTATTCTTAGCCTGTTAGTGCCGATCCTCATCGCCTTTTTCTCTGCGTAATACCTCTCTGGCGGTAGATCCCTGCCGCCAAAATTGCGCTAAATCAATCTCCCTTAAAGTTGCATGAAAAATCCCTTTTATCCCCGCGTTAAGCGTCTTAACCTTAAACATGTATATTAAATATAACTTTAAAAGGTGTGATCATGTTTTGTGTGCAATGTGAACAAACTATCCGTACTCCGGCAGGAAACGGCTGCTCATACGCGCAGGGGATGTGTGGTAAAACGGCGGAAACTTCTGACCTTCAGGATTTACTCATCGCGGCGCTGCAAGGGCTTTCTGCCTGGGCGGTAAAAGCGCGTGAATACGGCATCATCAACCACGATGTTGACAGCTTCGCGCCACGTGCCTTTTTCTCAACCCTGACCAACGTTAACTTCGATTCTCCGCGTATTGTCGGCTACGCTCGTGAAGCGATTGCCTTGCGCGAGGCGCTGAAAGCACAATGCCTGGCTGTAGATGCCAACGCGCGCGTCGATAACCCGATGGCTGACCTGCAACTGGTGAGCGATGATCTCGGCGAGCTGCAACGTCAGGCAGCAGAATTTACCCCTAACAAAGATAAAGCGGCGATTGGCGAAAACATTCTCGGCCTGCGTCTGCTGTGCCTGTATGGCCTGAAAGGTGCGGCGGCCTATATGGAACACGCGCATGTTCTCGGTCAATACGACAACGATATTTATGCCCAGTACCATAAAATCATGGCGTGGCTGGGGACCTGGCCTGCCGATATGAACGCGCTTCTTGAGTGTTCAATGGAAATCGGCCAGATGAACTTCAAAGTGATGAGCATTCTGGATGCAGGCGAAACCGGTAAATACGGTCACCCGACGCCAACCCAGGTCAACGTCAAAGCGACGGCGGGTAAATGCATTCTGATTTCCGGTCACGATCTCAAAGATCTCTACAACCTGCTGGAACAGACCGAAGGCACGGGCGTTAATGTCTACACCCACGGCGAAATGCTGCCTGCGCATGGCTACCCGGAGCTGCGTAAATTCAAGCATCTGGTCGGTAACTACGGCAGCGGCTGGCAGAATCAGCAAGTGGAGTTCGCTCGTTTCCCTGGCCCCATCGTGATGACCTCGAACTGCATCATCGACCCAACCGTAGGCGCTTATGACGATCGTATCTGGACCCGCAGCATCGTTGGCTGGCCTGGCGTGCGTCATCTGGATGGCGAAGATTTCTCTGCGGTCATCGCCCAGGCGCAACAAATGGCGGGCTTCCCGTACAGCGAAATTCCTCACCTGATCACCGTGGGCTTTGGTCGCCAGACGCTGCTTGGTGCAGCCGATACGCTGATTGATCTGGTTAGCCGTGAAAAACTGCGTCATATCTTCCTGCTTGGTGGCTGTGACGGCGCACGCGGCGAGCGCCACTACTTCACCGATTTCGCCACCAGCGTGCCGGATGACTGCCTGATCCTGACCCTCGCCTGTGGTAAATATCGCTTTAACAAACTTGAGTTTGGCGATATCGAAGGTCTGCCGCGTCTGGTAGATGCAGGTCAATGTAACGATGCTTACTCAGCAATTATTCTGGCTGTCACTCTGGCAGAGAAACTGGGCTGTGGTGTGAACGATCTGCCGCTGTCGCTGGTGCTCTCCTGGTTTGAACAGAAAGCGATTGTCATTCTGCTGACGCTGCTTTCTCTGGGCGTGAAAAATATCGTCACCGGCCCGACTGCACCTAGTTTCCTGACACCAGACCTGCTGGCGGTGCTGAACGAGAAATTCGGCCTGCGTTCTATCACCACTGTTGAAGAAGACATGAAGCAACTGTTGAGCGCGTAAGGAGTTTGTCGATGACGATGCCAACGAATCAATGCCCGTGGCGGATGCAGGTTCATCACATTACGCAAGAAACGCCGGATGTGTGGACGATTTCCCTGATTTGCCACGATCACTACCCATATCGCGCCGGGCAATATGCACTGGTCAGCGTGCGAAACTCAGCGGAAACGCTGCGTGCTTACACCATTTCCTCCACGCCAGGCGTGAGTGAATATATCACCCTGACCGTGCGGCGGATTGATGACGGTGTCGGCTCCCAGTGGCTGACGCGCGATGTAAAACGCGGTGATTATCTCTGGCTTTCGGACGCGATGGGGGAATTTACCTGCGACGATAAAGCAGAAGATAAATTCCTGTTGCTGGCGGCAGGCTGCGGCGTCACGCCGATTATGTCGATGCGTCGCTGGCTTGCGAAGAACCGTCCACAGGCCGATGTGCGGGTGATCTACAACGTGCGTACGCCGCAGGATGTTATTTTCGCCGATGAGTGGCGTAACTATCCGGTAACGCTGGTGGCAGAAAATAACGTTACCGAAGGCTTTATCGCTGGTCGTCTCACTCGCGAACTGCTGGCAGATGTACCTGACTTAGCTTCACGTACCGTGATGACCTGCGGCCCGGCTCCGTATATGGATTGGGTAGAGCAGGAAGTGAAAGCGCTCGGCGTGACGCGTTTCTTTAAAGAGAAATTCTTCACCCCAGTAGCAGAAGCGGCGACCAGCGGTCTGAAATTCACCAAACTGCAACCGGCACGAGAATTTTACGCCCCGGTTGGCACCACGCTACTGGAGGCGCTGGAAAGCAATAACGTTCCGGTTGTCGCTGCCTGCCGTGCGGGTGTTTGCGGCTGCTGTAAGACAAAAGTGGTTTCCGGTGAATATACGGTGAGCAGTACAATGACGCTGACCGACGCCGAAATCGCTGAAGGTTACGTACTGGCCTGCTCCTGCCATCCGCAGGGGGATTTGGTTCTCGCATAATCGCCTTATGCCCGATGATATTCCTTTCATCGGGCTATTTAACCGTTAGTGCCTCCTTTCTCTCCCATCCCTTCCCCCTCCGTCAGATGAACTAAACTTGTTACCGTTATCACATTCAGGAGATGGAGAACCATGAAACAAACGGTTGCAGCTTATATCGCCAAAACACTCGAATCGGCAGGCGTGAAACGCATCTGGGGAGTCACGGGCGACTCTCTGAACGGTCTTAGCGACAGTCTTAATCGCATGGGCACCATCGAGTGGATGTCCACCCGCCATGAAGAAGTGGCGGCGTTTGCCGCTGGCGCTGAAGCACAACTTTCAGGAGAACTGGCGGTCTGTGCCGGATCGTGCGGCCCAGGCAACCTGCACTTGATCAACGGCCTATTCGATTGCCACCGCAATAACGTTCCGGTACTGGCGATTGCCGCTCATATTCCCTCCAGCGAAATTGGCAGCGGCTATTTCCAGGAAACCCACCCACAAGAGCTATTCCGCGAATGTAGTCACTATTGCGAGCTGGTTTCCAGCCCGGAGCAGATCCCACAAGTGCTGGCAATTGCTATGCGCAAAGCGGTGCTTAACCGTGGCGTTTCCGTTGTTGTGTTACCGGGCGACGTGGCGTTAAAACCTGCGCCAGAAGGGGCAACCACGCACTGGTATCATGCGCCACAGCCAGTCGTGACGCCGGAAGAAGAAGAGTTACGCAAACTGGCGCAACTGCTGCGTTATTCCAGCAATATCGCCCTGATGTGTGGCAGCGGCTGCGCGGGGGCGCATAAAGAGTTAGTTGAGTTTGCCGGGAAAATTAAAGCACCTATTGTTCATGCCCTACGCGGTAAAGAGCATGTCGAATACGATAATCCGTATGATGTTGGAATGACCGGGTTAATCGGATTCTCGTCAGGTTTCCATACCATGATGAACGCCGACACGTTAGTGCTACTCGGTACTCAGTTCCCCTACCGTGCGTTCTACCCGACCGATGCCAAAATTATTCAGATTGATATTAATCCAGCCAGCATCGGCGCACATAGCAAGGTAGATATGGCGCTGGTCGGCGATATCAAATCAACCCTGCGCGCATTGCTGCCACTGGTGGAAGAAAAAACCGATCGCAAGTTTCTGGATAAAGCGCTGGAAGATTACCGCGATGCCCGCAAAGGGCTGGACGATTTAGCTAAACCGAGCGAGAAAGCCATTCACCCGCAATATCTGGCGCAGCAAATTAGTCATTTTGCCGCCGATGACGCCATCTTTACCTGTGACGTCGGCACGCCAACGGTATGGGCGGCACGTTATCTGAAAATGAACGGCAAGCGTCGCCTGTTAGGTTCGTTTAACCACGGTTCGATGGCTAACGCCATGCCGCAGGCGTTGGGTGCGCAGGCAACCGAGCCGGAACGTCAGGTGGTCGCCATGTGCGGCGATGGCGGTTTTAGCATGTTGATGGGCGATTTCCTCTCAGTAGTGCAGATGAAACTGCCGGTGAAAATTATCGTCTTTAATAACAGCGTGCTGGGCTTTGTGGCGATGGAGATGAAGGCCGGAGGTTACCTGACAGACGGTACTGAGCTGCACGACACCAACTTTGCCCGCATTGCCGAAGCGTGCGGCATTACGGGTATCCGTGTAGAAAAAGCCTCTGAAGTTGATGAAGCCCTGCAACGCGCCTTCTCTATCGACGGTCCGGTGTTGGTGGATGTGGTGGTCGCCAAAGAAGAATTAGCCATTCCACCGCAGATCAAACTCGAACAGGCCAAAGGTTTTAGCCTGTATATGTTGCGCGCAATTATCAGCGGACGCGGCGATGAAGTGATCGAACTGGCGAAAACGAACTGGCTAAGGTAAAAAGGGTGGCATTTCCCGTCATAATAAGGACATGCCATGATTGATTTACGCAGTGATACCGTTACCCGACCGAGCCGCGCCATGCTCGAAGCGATGATGGCCGCCCCGGTTGGGGACGACGTTTACGGAGACGACCCTACCGTTAATGCTCTGCAGGACTATGCAGCAGAGCTTTCCGGTAAAGAAGCCGCCATTTTTCTGCCTACCGGCACTCAGGCCAACCTGGTCGCTCTGCTCAGTCACTGCGAACGTGGCGAAGAGTATATTGTCGGTCAGGCCGCGCATAACTATCTGTTTGAAGCCGGTGGCGCAGCGGTGCTGGGCAGTATTCAGCCGCAACCCATCGACGCGGCTGCCGACGGCACGCTACCGCTGGATAAAGTGGCGATGAAAATCAAACCCGACGATATCCATTTCGCCCGCACCAAATTACTCAGTCTGGAAAACACCCACAACGGCAAAGTGCTGCCGCGTGAATACCTGAAAGAAGCATGGGAATTTACCCGCGAGCGCAATCTGGCGCTGCATGTTGACGGTGCGCACATCTTTAATGCCGTGGTGGCTTACGGCTGCGAACTGAAAGAGATCACGCAATATTGTGATTCGTTCACCATTTGCCTGTCGAAAGGTCTTGGGACGCCAGTCGGTTCATTACTCGTCGGTAATCGTGATTACATTAAACGTGCCATCCGCTGGCGGAAAATGGCCGGTGGCGGGATGCGTCAGTCCGGGATTCTGGCTGCCGCCGGGATGTATGCCCTGAAAAATAACGTCGCACGGTTGCAGGAAGATCACGACAACGCCGCCTGGATGGCGGAGCAACTGCGTGAAGCAGGCGCGGATGTGATGCGTCAGGACACTAATATGCTGTTTGTTCGCGTCGGGGAAGAAAATGCTGCCGCGTTAGGCGAATACATGAAAGCGAGAAACGTGCTGATTAACGCCTCGCCGATTGTCCGCCTGGTGACGCATCTTGACGTCTCGCGCGAACAACTGGCGGAAGTCGCCGCCCACTGGCGCGCATTCCTGGCGCGTTAAGGAGAGAGACGTGCCGCAACGCATTTTAGTTCTCGGTGCCAGTGGCTACATTGGTCAGCATCTGGTGCGCACACTCAGCCAGCAAGGGCATCAGATCCTGGCGGCGGCACGTCATGTCGACAGGCTTGCAAAGCTGCAACTGGCAAACGTCAGTTGCCATAAAGTCGATCTCAGCTGGCCGGATAACCTTCCTGCCCTGTTGCAGGATATCGATACCGTCTATTTTCTGGTGCACAGCATGGGCGAAGGCGGCGATTTTATCGCTCAGGAGCGCCAGGTGGCTCTCAACGTCCGCGATGCGCTACGTGAAGTACCAGTTAAGCAATTAATCTTTCTCAGTTCGTTGCAGGCCCCGCCACATGAGCAGTCGGATCATCTGCGAGCTCGTCAGGCTACGGCGGACATTCTTCGTGAAGCGAATGTACCAGTGACCGAACTTCGGGCCGGAATTATCGTTGGCGCAGGTTCAGCGGCGTTCGAAGTCATGCGCGATATGGTCTACAACCTGCCAGTGTTAACGCCGCCACGCTGGGTACGTTCACGCACCACGCCCATCGCGCTGGAAAACTTGCTGCACTATCTGGTGGCGCTGTTAGACCATCCAGCCAACAAACACCGCATCTTCGAAGCCGCCGGACCAGAGGTGCTCAGTTATCAGCAACAGTTTGAACATTTTATGGCGGTGAGCGGTAAGCGCCGCTGGTTGATCCCCATCCCCCTCCCCACCCGCTGGATTTCGGTGTGGTTTCTCAATGTGATTACTTCCGTACCGCCCACCACCGCCAGGGCGTTGATTCAGGGGCTGAAACACGATCTGCTGGCAGATGATACCGCGCTACGTGCACTCATCCCACAACGGCTGATCGCTTTCGATGACGCGGTACGTAGCACGTTGAAAGAGGAAGAAAAACTGGTCAACTCCAGCGACTGGGGCTACGACGCTCAGGCCTTTGCCCGCTGGCGACCGGAGTACGGTTATTTCGCCAAACAGGCGGGGTTTACCGTTAAAACGTCCGCCAGCCTTGCGGCTTTATGGCTGGTGGTGAACCAAATCGGCGGTAAAGAGCGTTATTTCTTTGGCAATATTTTGTGGCAGACACGGGCGTTGATGGACCGCGCGATCGGTCATAATCTGGCGAAAGGCCGCCCGGAGCGCGAATATTTACAGACCGGCGATGCGGTGGATAGCTGGAAAGTGATTGTCGTTGAACCGAAAAAGCAACTTACGTTGTTATTTGGCATGAAAGCGCCGGGGCTGGGACGACTGTGTTTTACCCTGGAAGATAAAGGTGACTATCGTACTATCGATGTCCGCGCTTTCTGGCATCCGCACGGTATGCCGGGGCTGTTTTACTGGTTATTGATGATCCCCGCGCATCTGTTTATTTTTCGCGGAATGGCAAAACAAATCGCCAGACTGGCAGAACAAAGCACAGATTAATCGACAAAACCTGCGTTATTCTTTCATGTTTCCCATTGCATCATGGGGGAAATCACGGAAGAATGCGCACGTCATTTTCTCAACAACAGTGGATTGATATGAAGGTACTGGTTACCGGCGCCACCAGCGGCTTAGGTCGAAACGCGGTAGAGTTTTTATGCCAGAAAGGCATCAGCGTGCGTGCGAGCGGTCGCAACGAAGCAATGGGTAAATTGCTGGAAAAAATGGGCGCAGAGTTTGTTCTGACGGATCTGACCGAGCTGGTTTCATCACAAGCTAAAGTGATGCTCGCGGGCATTGATACGCTGTGGCACTGCTCCAGCTTTACCTCACCCTGGGGGACACAACAGGCTTTCGATCTGGCTAACGTTCGCGCCACTCGCCGCCTGGGTGAATGGGCTGTCGCCTGGGGTGTGCGTAACTTTATTCATATCTCTTCCCCCTCCCTGTACTTCGATTATCACCACCATCGCGATATTAAAGAAGATTTTCGCCCTCACCGCTTCGCCAACGAGTTTGCCCGCAGCAAAGCAGCCAGCGAAGAAGTGATCAATATGCTTTCGCAGGCGAATCCACAAACGCGCTTTACTATTCTGCGCCCACAAAGTCTGTTCGGACCGCACGATAAAGTCTTTATTCCCCGTCTGGCGCATATGATGCACCACTACGGCAGTATTCTGTTACCGCATGGCGGCAGTGCGCTGGTCGATATGACCTACTATGAAAATGCCGTGCACGCAATGTGGCTGGCAAGCCAGGAAGCCTGCGATAAGCTACCTTCCGGGCGTGTGTACAACATCACCAACGGCGAGCATCGCACACTGCGCAGCATCGTGCAGAAGCTGATCGACGAGTTGAATATTGACTGTCGTATTCGTTCCGTCCCTTACCCGATGCTGGATATGATCGCCCACAGCATGGAGCGTTTAGGCCGCAAGTCAGCAAAAGAGCCGCCGCTGACCCACTACGGCGTCTCCAAGTTGAATTTTGACTTTACGCTGGATATTACGCGTGCGCAGGAAGAGTTAGGTTATCAGCCGGTCATCACCCTGGATGAAGGCATCGAGAAAACTGCCGCCTGGCTACGCGACCACGGAAAACTGCCGCGCTAATCCTGCCCGTATTTCTCCAGCAATGCTTCGGCAATCGCCTGAGTTTCTGCATCCGCTTCGCCGTTATATAACGTCGGGCGGAAATGCATCTGGAATGCCATAATCACGCGCCGCTGCTCGCGCGGTGTCATATCAGGTTTTACGTCATAACCGTAGCGCGCCAAAAGCTCCAGCAATGACGCGGTATCTACCGGTGTGTGCGGCGCGCGCCCGGCAAGGTAAAAGTTCACCCGCTGCGCATCCGGCCAGGCACCAATCCCCTGCTGCGCCAGTTGCTGCCAGGGAAATAATGGCCCCGGATCGTCTTTGCGCTGCGGTGCGATATCCGCATGTGCCACTACGTTTTCCGGCTTGATGTGATAACGGGCAATAATATCTTTCGCCAGCGGAATAAGCGCCTGAATCTGTGCCTGTTCAAACGGGGCAAAATATTTCACTCCGGATGATTTTTGCCAGCCACGGTTTTCCAGCTCAATGCCAATAGAGGTGTCGTTAAGGCGCGTTGCCCCGCGCCAGGCGCTAATCCCCGCATGCCAGGCCAGTTCTTGTTCCGGCACCAGTTGCCAGATGCGCGGTTTACCGTTGTATCGCGGTGGCACCGCAGGGATCAGATAATGCGAGCTGACCTGCTTATCAGTCAGTGTCGCCAGCGAGCTATCAAAATCATCTGCGGTGTAGTGGATCACCAGCACTTTAATGCGCGGATACGCCGCCTGCGCCTGGTGTCGGGTATCAAGCTGATATCCCTCTTTCTCGACAATGCCTTTTTCGCCTGCACACCCTGCCAGTAACAGAGCGGCAGCGACCAGCCAGAAGACTCTTCTCATCGACGCGTTTTCACCGCCGTACCGCTGACGCTAACCATCAGCATACTGCCGTTTTGCCCGACCGTTTCGTAGTCGATATCAATACCAACTACGGCATCGGCCCCCAGCGCCCGCGCCTGGGAGCCTAATTCCTCAAAGGCGATCTCCCGTGCTTTACGCAGTTCTTTTTCATACGCACCGGAACGTCCGCCAACGATATCGCGGATACCGGCAAAGAAATCACGGAAAATATTGGCACCTAAAATCGCTTCGCCGGTCACCACACCGCAATATTCAACGATGGTCTGGCCTTCCAGAGTTGGGGTTGTAGAAAATTGCATGATCGATCTCCTTGTTTGTTAAGCCTTCGATCTCTAAAGCATTATCGGACTGATATGCCATGTTGGGAAGAAGGTTTTGATCAGTTTAGGAAATCATCTCATTGTGTCAAAAACACCCACTTAAGTCTTTACGATTATCCGTTGCATAACCCGATATTGGTTTCATTATAGGGTACCGCTTACCTGTCTTATTATGTTGCACCAACAACATTAATGAGCGGAAAGAGGCAACTTATATTGTAAATGACTCCTAAAGTCTTCCCCATCTTGTGACTGAGGTCTATACCGCTGGATTGCTTTTTGGTCAGCCGCCGCAAAACAAGAAAGTAATAAGATCTCAATGCTTTTGTCATTAATATAAGCGAAGATCATTCTTGCAAACTCGTATATAAACGCCCGATCCTGAGCGCTTAATAGTTTAATACAATATTTATTTTTAAGAGAGAAAATAATTTCAAGGAAAGCATCCGCAGCAACCTTCACGTTATTCCCGGCGTTCATATTATATATATCCCTTGCACAGATAGAGTACAGAGATAGTAAACAGCCATACAAATAATCACTTATTAATTCTTTTGTCCATTTTACAGGCAACCAGGGTTTTATCTTGACACCATGCATACTACATTCATGAAAAAGACATTTGCTGAGATTAACTCTTATCATATCAACATTGAAAAAATTGCAGTTAATAAATTTTAAAGAATGAGTATTTACGTTATTAATTTTAACAGATCTAAACGAAATATTTTTGAATGCACTGTTTATTACATTGCTATTTGTTATTTTAACATCACCTAAACTGCCGTTTTCAAAACAACATTTTTTCAATATGCTTTCATTCACAACAGTGTGTGATAAATAGAGATTACTTATGTTTTGCTTTATTAATGCCACGTCATTAAAATGACTATATTTAATGAAACAACCATCATTGAGTAGTGTTTTAAGATTGACTAAATTACTTGCATCTTCACGTACCATCGTGGCAACTGGAACAGGCAGAGACATGAAAACTTCTTCATTCACCATCAAGTGAATCATGCATTGCGTTCCCTTTGTCATATCCACACTTACGCTACAAATATCGTGGTAATGCGAAGAGTGCATTTCAGGAAACAGATTAAACACGGTATCTTGAAAGGCACTAAATCGTGTTAATAAATCCTGATAATGAACAGGTTTTGTTTCAAAATTATCATCAGCAAATCCAAGCACTATTGCATGCTCTACATCTAACGCAGTTTCAAATGACTCTTCTTCTGTAAAATCATTATTTAAAACCTCACCTGACGTATTATCACTGTCATAAAAAGTGCTCATCAATGCGATATTGTTTGTTACAGCGTCTTTATCGATATTCTCACTAATAGCATATCGCCTGCTATAATCATAAAAATGAATAAATGCGTCCTTTATAAAGGATATATATTGTTCTTTGTTAAAGTCAATACGACTGTATAACTTTTCAAAAATCACATTCGCAATCTTACTACCAATGGTATACCTGTATAATAATGGGTGCGATTCAATCGTAAAATACTTATCTAATTGTTCTTGTAATTTATTCTCATAGTCCAGTGGGAAAAGAAACTGTTGTCTTTCAAGTTTTCCATTCGATACATTACGTATTCCAATAGAGATTCTTTCATTACCCGCTTTTATTTCAACTTCGTTATCTTCTGATTTACCCAGATATTTTTTAACATCAATCTCGAAAGCATTGCTAAAAAATGTATTAAATTGGTAATTCGCTGATGGAATATTTTCCGCGAGCAACACATCATTTTTTATGAGATCACTGTCAGCATTTATTGCTAATATCAGATGCAAGTAGATGGTATCCCATGTAGACAACTCACCCTTACGACTGGAATTTAATATCGCGAAAAATTCCCTCAGTGAATCCAGGAAATTATCACTTTGATTTAGTTGTGTGCCTGGAAATGATGATGCTTGATCAGATATATTGTTTATCATATTAAAAATCATCCAAGAAAAACGATAATCCACCGAACTCCTCGCGCTTTATAATTATAAAAGCACAACACCTTTTGTATTCATATTAATTAACGAAATACTGAAGCAATTTAATTTATTCTTCACTCAAATTCATTAGCTTAAATTCTTTACCCACAATTGTAGCATAAATAATATTATCGAGAGTCAAAGCTGGGACTATCAAATTTCGCTCATTTTCAAAAATACAACGTAATTTTGGCAATCATCTTAATCGCAGGATCTCTTATCGCATGTGAAAAATTTTGTAATGATTAGACAATAACCGCATTCATTTATCACGCGTTATAAATGTGAAACTGGCTTCTTGCAGATGCTCTTAACCTCTACAGGAGGATTTATACCACCATTTCAGAACTATCATATTTACCTTAAATGATCATTTCAGCCATATAACACGCTCAACCTCACAAATGGTTTACACTGTCTATTGTTTGGGTAATTTAAGTAAGTCAGCTACGAGCAACCTTGAGTGGGTAGCCAGCAATGGACTCAAACCCAATCAGGTGTTCAGATTGTTTCAGAATTGTATTAAAAACAATGTATTAAATAATCTGATAGCGTTTGGTCGTAGTGTGACGCAGACAGCAAGCTAATAAGGAAATGATTATGCGCTACCGTTCACTATCTCTACTTATTCCATGTGCACTGCTGCTGAGTGCCTGTACCACCGTCACGCCAGCTTATAAAGATAACGGCCCCCGCACCGGTTCCTGTGTCCAGGGAGGGCCTGACAGTGTGGCTCAACAATTCTACGACTACCGCATTCAACATCGCAGCAATGACATTACCGCCCTGCGCCCCTATTTGAGTGACAAACTGGCAACCCAACTTAGCGATGCCAGCCGCGATAATAGTCATCGTGAATTGTTAAGCAGCGATCCGTTCTCCAGTCGAACCACCTTGCCAGACAGCGCCCACGTTGCCAGTGCATCGACTATCCCTAATCGTGATGCCCGTAACATTCCATTGCGGGTGGATCTCAAACAGGGTGACCAGGGCTGGCAGGATGAAGTGTTAATGATTCAGGAAGGCCAGTGTTGGGTCATCGACGATGTGCGCTACTTAGGCGGTAGCGTTCATGCCACGGCGGGTACGCTCCGTCAGTCCATCGAGAATCGCTAACGCCTTGATCAACCAATAAACCACGTAAATTATCCGGCATTTCGTGAGGAATGCCGACATTTATGCTCACCGACCACCGCCCCCGTTATTTTGTGCTATGTTTATTGAATAATGCGCTTTGCTTTTAACTTTTAAAGCATAAATATTGCATAATTATTCTGTCAAAGGTACTATCTTCGACCTCAATAGCTATCAGACTGCCAGTATACGAGTGTCAATGAGTATTCAATTAAACGGCATTAATTGCTTCTACGGCGCGCATCAGGCGCTGTTCGATATCACGCTGGATTGCCCACAGGGCGAAACGCTGGTGTTACTTGGCCCCAGCGGCGCGGGTAAAAGCTCGCTGCTGCGTGTACTCAATCTGCTTGAGATGCCGCGCTCCGGTACGCTCAACATTGCAGGCAACCATTTCGATTTCACCAAAACACCCTCTGACAAAGCGATTCGCGATTTGCGTCGTAACGTTGGCATGGTGTTTCAGCAATACAACCTGTGGCCGCATCTGACCGTGCAGCAAAACCTGATTGAAGCGCCCTGCCGTGTACTGGGGTTGAGTAAAGATCAGGCGCTGGCCCGTGCAGAAAAACTGCTGGAACGTCTGCGTCTCAAACCTTATAGCGATCGTTACCCGCTGCATCTTTCTGGTGGTCAGCAGCAGCGTGTTGCTATTGCCCGTGCGTTGATGATGGAACCGCAGGTACTGCTGTTCGATGAACCGACCGCCGCACTGGACCCGGAAATTACGGCACAAATCGTCAGCATCATTCGTGAGCTGGCAGAAACGAATATTACCCAGGTGATCGTCACCCACGAAGTTGAAGTGGCGCGTAAAACCGCCAGCCGAGTGGTGTATATGGAAAATGGTCATATCGTAGAACAAGGCGACGCGAGCTGCTTTACCGAGCCGCAAACCGAAGCATTTAAAAACTATCTCTCTCACTAAGATTCGGGATAACAACAATGAAAAAAGTTCTGATTGCCGCGTTAATTGCAGGTTTTAGTCTTTCCGCCACAGCTGCCGAAACCATTCGTTTTGCTACCGAAGCCTCCTATCCTCCGTTTGAATCGATTGATGCAAACAACCAGATCGTTGGTTTTGACGTCGACCTGGCACAGGCACTGTGTAAAGAGATTGATGCAACCTGTACTTTCTCTAACCAGGCGTTTGACAGCCTGATCCCAAGCCTGAAATTCCGTCGCGTAGAAGCAGTGATGGCGGGCATGGATATCACTCCGGAGCGTGAAAAGCAGGTACTGTTTACTACCCCGTACTATGACAACTCTGCCCTGTTTGTGGGTCAGCAAGGCAAATACACCAGTGTTGATCAGCTGAAAGGCAAAAAAGTCGGCGTTCAGAACGGGACGACACACCAGAAGTTCATTATGGATAAGCACCCGGAAATCACCACCGTTCCGTATGACAGCTACCAGAACGCAAAACTGGATCTGCAAAACGGGCGTATCGACAGCGTATTTGGTGACACCGCAGTGGTCACTGAGTGGCTGAAAGATAACCCAAAACTGGCGGCAGTGGGCGATAAAGTGACCGATAAAGATTATTTCGGTACTGGCCTCGGCATCGCGGTACGTCAGGGCAACACTGAACTGCAGCAGAAACTCAACACTGCGCTGGAAAAAGTGAAGAAAGATGGCACTTACGAAACCATCTACAACAAATGGTTCCAGAAGTAATTCCTGATGAATGAATTTTTTCCTTTAGCAAGCGCCGCCGGGATGACCGTCGGCCTTGCCGTTTGTGCATTGATTGTCGGGCTGGCGCTGGCGATGTTCTTTGCGGTATGGGAGTCAGCGAAATGGCGTCCTGTCGCGTGGGCAGGTTCAGCGCTGGTAACCATTCTGCGTGGCCTGCCAGAAATTCTGGTAGTGCTGTTTATCTATTTTGGCTCCTCGCAGTTACTGCTGACGCTTTCGGATGGCTTCACTATCAATCTTGGGTTCGTGCAGATCCCGGTGCAGATGGACATTGAGAACTTCGACGTGAGTCCGTTCCTTTGTGGTGTCATCGCTCTGTCACTGCTGTATGCCGCCTATGCCTCGCAAACGCTGCGCGGCGCGTTGAAAGCTGTACCGGTGGGCCAGTGGGAATCTGGTCAGGCGCTGGGGCTGTCGAAATCGGCTATCTTTTTCCGTCTGGTGATGCCGCAGATGTGGCGTCATGCGCTGCCTGGCCTCGGTAACCAGTGGCTGGTGCTGCTGAAAGATACCGCGCTGGTCAGTTTGATTAGTGTGAATGATTTAATGTTACAAACCAAAAGCATTGCTACTCGTACCCAGGAACCATTTACCTGGTACATTGTGGCGGCGGCGATTTACCTGGTGATCACCCTGCTCAGTCAGTACATTCTCAAACGCATTGACCTGCGCGCGACACGTTTTGAGCGGAGGCCCAGCTAATGTTTGAGTATTTACCCGAGCTGATGAAAGGGCTGCACACCAGCCTGACGCTAACCGTTGCCTCGCTGATTGTGGCACTGATTCTGGCATTGATTTTTACCATCATCCTGACGCTGAAAACGCCGGTGCTGGTGTGGCTGGTGCGGGGTTATATCACGCTGTTTACCGGTACGCCGCTGCTGGTGCAGATCTTCCTGATTTATTACGGGCCGGGCCAGTTTCCGACGTTGCAGGAGTATCCGGCACTGTGGCATTTGTTGTCAGAACCGTGGTTATGTGCGCTGATTGCGTTATCGCTGAACAGTGCGGCGTATACCACGCAGCTGTTTTACGGTGCAATTCGTGCGATCCCAGAAGGTCAGTGGCAGTCCTGTAGCGCCCTGGGAATGAGCAAAAAAGATACGCTGGCGATCCTGCTGCCGTATGCCTTTAAACGCTCGCTCTCTTCTTATTCCAACGAAGTGGTGCTGGTGTTCAAAAGTACCTCTCTGGCTTACACCATTACGCTGATGGAAGTGATGGGATACAGCCAGTTGTTGTACGGACGCACCTACGATGTAATGGTGTTCGGTGCGGCAGGGATTATTTACCTGGTCGTCAACGGCCTGCTGACGCTGATGATGCGTCTGATCGAGCGCAAAGCACTGGCATTCGAACGGCGGAATTAATGTAGCTGCGTACATTCGCCGGGGGGATTTGTAGGTCTGATAAGACGCGCCAGCGTCGCATCAGACATCAGCACGGTGCCTGTGCCGGATGCGGCGTGGACGCCTTATCCGGCCTACATAGTGCATAAATTCTTATAATGAAGACGGACAACTAACTAAGTTATCCGTCTTTTTTTATTTCATTTAAATTATTTAATCATGTTTATTGCATATAAATTCACTTGGTGGCATTGTTATCCCATGCCGCAGACACGGCCAAAAATCATAAGATTGACAGACGGGAGTTCCATCATGAAAAAGTTAGTTCTTGCCGCTTTACTTGCTTCCTTTACTTTCGGTGCTTCTGCCGCAGAGAAAATCAATTTTGGCGTTTCAGCCACCTATCCACCCTTTGAATCTATAGGTGCTAATAATGAGATTGTCGGCTTTGATATCGATCTGGCAAAAGCCTTGTGCAAACAAATGCAGGCAGAATGTACTTTTACTAATCACGCGTTCGACAGCCTGATCCCGTCACTGAAATTCAGAAAATATGACGCCGTAATCTCCGGTATGGATATCACCCCGGAGCGTAGCAAGCAGGTTTCGTTTACCACACCCTACTATGAAAACTCAGCCGTCGTGATTGCCAAAAAAGATACCTACAAAACGTTTGCCGACCTGAAAGGCAAACGCATTGGGATGGAAAACGGTACGACGCACCAGAAATATATTCAGGATCAGCACCCGGAAGTGAAAACTGTCTCCTATGACAGTTATCAGAATGCCTTTATCGATCTGAAAAATGGTCGTATTGATGGGGTATTTGGTGACACCGCGGTGGTAAACGAATGGCTGAAAACCAATCCGCAACTGGGCGTTGCGACTGAAAAAGTGACCGATCCGCAATACTTCGGCACCGGCCTGGGTATCGCTGTACGTCCGGATAACAAAGCTCTGCTGGAAAAACTGAATAACGCGCTGGCAGCAATTAAAGCTGACGGTACATATCAGAAAATCAATGACCAGTGGTTTCCGCAGTAATTGAGACTGATGACAAAAGTAAGATTGCCTGATGCGCTGCGCTTATCCGGCCCACATCAACTCTGCAATGTATTGATTTAGCATGATTTTGTAGGCCGGATAAGGCGTTCACGCCGCATCCGGCATGAACAAAGCGCACCTGATCAGCAATCTGAAGCCGCACCTGTGGCTTTTTTATTGCTTCACCAGCAGCGTCAACACTTCATAGTGCGCGGTGTGCGGGAACATATCAAAAAGCTGTACCCGTTCGATGCGGTAACCTGGCAGTTCGCGGATATCTTTCGCCATGGTTTGGGCGTTACAGCTGGAGTAGATAATAAAACGCGGTGCCATCGTTGAAAGATAATCACACAGCGGTTTACCAATGCCGCGGCGCGGCGGGTTAACCAGCACCAGCTCCGGCACCTCCCCCTGAGCAGTGGCAAACTGAGTGGAGTCCAGCGCCTGAAATTGTAAACGAGTTAAGCCCAGTTCAGCGGCTGACTGCTTTGCACAGGCAATGGCCTCTGGCGCAATTTCGATCCCGGTTAACTGCATGTCAGGCGTCGCGCAGTGTAAACCAAAGCCCCCCACACCGCAGAACAGATCCCACATATGTTTAACCGGCAGCTGTCGTACCCAGTCGCGCGCGGTGGCGTACAACTGGCTGGCGACCGCCGGATTAGTCTGGAAGAAACTTTGCGGACGGATCCACAGCGGTACGTCATTAAAACGCTCCGCCAGTGCCTGTTGTTCGGTCAGGTAGATCTCCGTCTCCCCTTCCATAATCGCCATATGTACCGGCTGAATATTGACGGTAATAACTTTCAGCTGCGGTAGTTGTTCGTGTAACCACGGCAGCGCCTTACGCAGTTGCGCCAGCTTGGTATCAGAACGCAGTACAAAGCGCAGCATCATGCCGCCATCACTCTGGCTTTCAGTCAGCAGAATGTATTTCAGTTCGCCACGCTTACGCGCCACGTTGTAGGGCGTTAACCCCGCTCGGGCGATAAACGGTTTTAGCGCCGCAAAAACGGGCGCAAATGAGGCTGGATAAAGCGGGCAGTCACAAAGGTCTTCCGGCGTGCCATCGCGATGCAGCATACCGAGCAGTGTTTTTTCAACGCTACCACTCACCACCATTTTGGCTTTATTACGAAACCCTTGTTCCGGGCCTGACACCGGCGCGCACCATTCCTCAACCGGAAAATCGGCGAGCAGATTTTTAAGATCGGCGGTTTTAGCGGAGAGTTGCTCTGGAATCGGCTGCGTTATCCACTGACAGGAACGACAGCGACCCGCGTCGTAAAGTGCGCACTGCATACATTGACCTTCACATCATCAGGGGCGACGATTATACACATTATTGCAACTGGAAGAACCGCCGACTGGTCGAGGGAACGAACAGCAGCATCAGGATGAGCATATCCGGCAGCTTCTGCAGCATCAGGCTATGGAAGATTTCACGTTTTGATTCACCGGGAATGCTGAACAGCTCCGGATAACCGTACCCCAGCGAAGCCGCCCACAAGTAACTTGCGGCGGTGATTTGTGTCAGCAGATATAGCCAGCGCGCCCAGCGACGCCCTTTCACCAGTGAAAACGCACACCAGATCTCAATGAAAACCAGCACCAGACTGCTTAAAAAGACCAGCGTTAAACTCCAGGTTTGTACGCTGCGATGAATGAACTCGCCAATACCGCGCACGCCCAGCGTATTGAAAATCATCAGCACGTCGAGGCCACGGATCATAATAATGGCGAGCGCCGCCACCTGCACCAGCGCAGGCACATTCAGGCGAGCATGAGATGAAGATGTTTTCTTAAAAAATCCCAACGTTTCGTCTTCCATGAAAACAATGCCGCGACATGCGCAGCATTATGTAGCCAGGTTGGCAAATTTTAGTGTCTTCAGCCACGTCTTGCACGTTGGATGTCGCGTATCCGCTGTTTTTCTGCGCGCGCCATCAGATACCAGGCGATAAATCCGACAATTCCGACCGCGCCGAGGATCAATGTTGCCAGGGCGTTGATTTCCGGATTCACCCCCATCCGCACGCTGGAAAAGACCAGCATCGGTAACGTGGTGGCTCCCGGCCCGGAAACAAAGCTGGCGATCACCAGATCATCAAGCGACAAAGTAAAAGCCAGTAACCAGCCAGAAATGATCGCGGGCATGATCATCGGTAGCGTAATGACGAAAAACACTTTCAGCGGCGTCGCACCGAGATCCATCGCGGCTTCTTCTATCGAGCGATCCAGTTCCCGCAGACGCGACGAAATAACGACCGCCACATAAGCCGTACAGAAAGTGACATGCGCCAGCCAGATGGTAAGCATACCGCGGTCCGCAGGCCAGCCAATGGCATGAGCAAGCGCGACGAATAATAACAACAGCGACAAGCCCGTGATGACATCTGGCATTACCAGCGGCGCGGTGATCATAAAGGCAAAGCCATTTGATCCGCGAAACCTGCCAAAGCGCACCAGCACCACCGCCGCAATAGTCCCGAGGATCGCCGCCGCCGTTGCCGCACAGGCAGCAATTGTCAGGCTTGAACCAACCGCACTCATCATCGCGTCATCGCGCAATAACTCACCATACCAGCGCGTTGACCAGCCGGCCCACACCGTCACCAGCTTCGAGCTGTTAAACGAATAGATAACCAGCATCAGCATTGGCGCGTAGAGAAAGGTAAAGCCCAGCAGCAAAATCACAATCCGCCAGGGCGAACGAACTACCGGTAAATTATTCATCCGTGTTCTCCCACGCTTTTTTGCTGGTGTTTGTGGAACCACATTATCGGCACAATTAGCAGCAGCAACATGATGATCGCTACCGCCGAGGCCACCGGCCAGTCGCGGTTATTGAAAAACTCTTGCCATAGCACGCGCCCGATCATGATGCTGTCCGGGCCACCGAGCAGTTCCGGGATCACAAACTCGCCCACAGCCGGGATAAACACCAGCATCGATCCGGCAATAATCCCACCTTTAGTCAGCGGCACGATCACAGTAAAGAACGTTTTCAGCGGTCGTGCACCGAGATCCAGCGCTGCTTCCACCAGCGAATAATCAATACGAATCAACGCGGTATAAATCGGCAGCACCATAAACGGCACGTAGGCGTAAACAATGCCAATATAAACTGCCAGATTGGTATGAAGAATGGTCAGCGGTTGATCGATAACCCCCAGCCACAGCAGAAAATTATTCAGCACACCGTTGTTTTTTAATATTCCCATCCAGGCATAAACGCGGATCAGAAACGAGGTCCACGACGGCAGGATCACCAGTAGTAATAAAATATTACGGGTCGAAGGCTTACTGTGCGCCACCGCCCACGCCAGCGGATAGCCGATCAGTAAACAGCAAAATGTCGAAATCGCAGCCACCTGTAGCGACTGGAGATAAGCATCGAAATAGAGCGGATCGTCGGTCAGTTGCAGAAAATTACCGAGATTAAGAGTGATGGACAGTTGCCCGTCAGCCCACTCCATCAGTTCGGTATAAGGTGGAATAGCGCGCGCCATCTCCGCCAGGCTTATTTTAAAGACAATCAGAAATGGCAGCAGAAACAGCAAGATCAACCAGATATATGGCAACGCAATGACCAGTTTGCGCCCATGCTTCATTTGCAGCTGTGACAACCACAGCTTAAATCCGCCCGGCGGTTTCGACTGGGCAGCAGGTTCAAGTGTATTCATCTTTGCTCCTTAAACCGTCAGCACCACACTGCTGTCCACTTCCCAGCACAAACGCACTTCGTCGCCCTAGGTCGGTAACCCTTTACGATGACGATGGGCGTTTTGTAGCTGGGCGCTAATCATCTGCCCACTTTTCAGACGAACGTGATACACCGAAAGATCGCCGAGATAGGCAATGTGTATCACCTCCCCCACCGCGAAGTTACAACCATTGGCGGGCGGCTCTTCGCAAAGCATGATTTTTTCCGGGCGCAGCGCCACATGTACCGGCACGTTATCGACCACCGAGGCATCCGCGTCGACTTTCAGTGGATGCACCAGCCCCGGCGAATCAAGCACCAGGCCATCTTCCTGACGCTCTTTGAGTACGCCTTCAAAGACGTTTACCGAGCCAATAAATTCGGCGCTATAGCGGGTAGTCGGATGCTCGTAGATCTCTTCCGGTTCGCCAATCTGGACAAATTTCCCACGATTCATAATGGCGATGCGCCCCGCCATGGTCATCGCCTCTTCCTGATCGTGGGTGACCATCACACAAGTCACACCGACGCGCTCCAGAATATCCACCACTTCAAGCTGCATCCGGTCACGCAGCTTTTTATCCAGCGCGCCCATCGGCTCGTCGAGCAGTAATAGTTTCGGGCGCTTGGCAAGGCTTCGGGCCAGGGCCACACGCTGTCGCTGACCACCAGAAAGCTGATGCGGTTTACGTTTGGCGAACTCCTGCATGTGCACCAGGCCGAGCATCTCATTGACCCGACTGGAAATTTCCGCTTTCGGTAGTTTGTCCTGTTTCAGGCCAAAAGCGATGTTCTGTTCCACGGTCATATGCGGAAACAGCGCGTAAGACTGAAACATCATATTGATGGGGCGCAGGTAAGGCGGAACCTGTGACAAATCGACGCCATCAAGCATTATCTGTCCGGCAGAAGGTTGTTCGAAACCTGCCAGCATACGCAGCAGCGTGGACTTGCCACAGCCGGATGCGCCCAGCAGCGCGAAGATTTCACCTTTGTAGATGGTCAGGCTGACATCATCCACCGCATGTTGACCATCGTAGGATTTGGTGAGGTTGCGGATTTCTAATAGCGGCGTCAGCACCTTACGGGTTTTCGCCTGCGGGCGAGGGATAGCGTCATTCACGGCTGCTCTCCGGCATTGAATGTGTGCAAGCGCACCATGATGGTGCGAATTGCCGGCGGGTGTGGTGCGCCCGCCCGGCATCTAAGGCTGCGGATTATTTTCCGCTCTTCACTTTGGTCCACGCGCGGGTGCGCACACGGTCGATTTTCGGGTCCTGCACTTTCAGAGTGAACAGCTTCGCACGAACATCCGCAGGCGGATAAATACCCGGGTTCTCACGGACTTCCGCACTCACCAGCGGCGTGGCTGCTTTATTGGCGTTGACATAGAACACATGGTCGGAAATATGCGCTACTACATCCGGGCGCAGCAGGTAATTCAGGAACTGATAGGCTTCGTCTTTGTTTTTGGCATCCGCAGGCATGGCGAATACATCAAAGAACGCCATCGCCCCTTCTTTTGGAATCGAGAACGAGACATTCACTCCATTCTTCGCTTCCTTCGCGCGGTTTGACGCCTGCCAGACATCACCTGCCCAGCCGATAGCGACGCAAATATCGCCGTTTGCCAGGTCGTTAATGTATTGAGATGAATGGAAATAACGAATGTTCGGGCGCAGCTTTAACAGCAGATCGGTTGCCGGTCCGGTGTAATCATCCGCTTTAGTGCTGTTGGGATCTTTGCCGAGATAATTCAACACGGTAGCAAAAACTTCTTCTGGCGCATCCAGGAAAGAGACACCGCAGCTTTTCAGTTTTTCCAGATTTTCAGGTTTGAGGATCAAGTCCCAGCTATCGACGGGCGCGTTTTCGCCCAGCACAGCTTTAACTTTATCAACGTTATAGCCAATCCCGGTCGTCGCCCACATATAGGGCATAGCAAATTTATTGTCGGGATCGTGTTTGGCGACCAGCTTCAGCAGCTCCGGGTCGAGATTCTTCCACTCCGGCAATTTGCTTTTGTCCAGCGGCTGGAAAACTCCCGCAGTCAACTGGCGTTCAAGAAAGCTGGCAGATGGAACCACCAAGTCAAAGCCGGTGCTACCCGCCATTAATTTGCCTTCCAGTACTTCGTTAGAGTCGAAAACATCGTAGACGACTTTAATACCGGTTTCTTTTTCAAAATTGGCCACCGTGTCAGGGGCGATATAATCAGACCAGTTATAAATGTGGAGTGTTTTTTGTTCAGCCGCGAGCGTGCCGACAGAGACGGCCATCAGAGCACCCGCAACCAGACCCGATAGCCATTTTTTATTTAAGGCGGTCACATCTCTTTCCTTCTGAAAGTTCGTTAACAAACGAACAAAAGTTGTCACACTGAAAGATATGCAATAAACGTGCATATTTTTTTATCGGCGCGGTGTAAGAAAAGAGAACTCTCTCCCGGCCAGCACTGCTCGCTATATAGAAGCATCGCAAGAATAACTTTAGCCAGGGTTTGAGACTATAGCTCGGATTAAAAAACGGTATTTAACAAATTTTTATGCGTATTTGCTCTATGTGATAAAGCCAAATCGACACAAGAGAAGTGAAATAATCTTTAAGAAAAGGTTAAAAACAGCAGATAATTTTGCAGCGCGCAGTCACTGCGGCAGCGACTGCGTGCTCGAAAGGAATTATCAGTGGAGAAAATAGTTTTCGGTAACGTTGTTTTGCCCTTCATCGTCAGTCGGTAACAGCAGTTGATGGGCATTAGCTTCAAGAATGACCATCGAAATCTGCTCTTCGCTCTGACGCACGAACCATGCAAACTGCTCATAGGTTACGCCCTGCATAACGGATAAAGACTGGCAAACCACCAGCTTTGGCAGATTATCATCCTGCATATCAAGAAATGCTTTCACGGTCAGCGAACTGGCATTGATGGCAGATAAATCCGCCGCCAGCGGCAATACGGCTGAAGGTCGGACTTCCGCCATGGCAGAAAACAGGATCGTGTTATCGATCAGATCGATTTTGGCATCAAAGACACCGTCGAAATTCTGCATATGGGGCAGATGCAGAGCCTGACAGTTATTACATTCAAAAAAACTCATCCCCAGGCCATCGAGCCATTGACGCAGCGTATCCAGACCAGGAACGACCAGCGATGTCATAATTTTGTACAACCTCTTTCGATAAAAAGACCGGCACAGCTTACGCAAAAAGCGCAGGCAAAACCATGATCAGTAATGTGATTGCGACTAACCACCCGTTTTCAGGCAATATTCTGTCGTAGCGTGGCGTTCGATCCAGCGGATCATTTTACCCGCGATATCGATACCGGTGGTTTTTTCTATTCCTTCCAGCCCCGGCGACGCATTCACTTCCATCACCAACGGCCCGCGATTAGCACGCAGAATATCCACACCAGCAACGTCCAGCGCCATCGTTCGCGCGGCTTTTATCGCGATTTCACGCTCCTGTGGTGTGATACTGGCGACGCTTGCCGCGCCGCCACGATGCAAATTGGAACGAAAATAGCCCTCTTTCGCCCGCCGTTCAATCGCAGCGACCACTTCATCACCAACAACCAGACAGCGGATATCGCACCCTTGCGCCTCTTTGATATATTCCTGCACCAGAATATGCGCGTTCAGACCGCGGAAAGCGTCAATCACGCTTTCCGCCGCCTGACGAGTCTCCGCCAGCACGACGCCAATTCCCTGCGTGCCTTCAACCAACTTGACCACCAGCGGCGCACCACCGACCATGTCGATTAAATCGCTGGTATCATCCGGCGAATGCGCAATGCCCGTGACAGGCAGGTCGATGCCCTGACGCGCCAGCAGTTGCATGGAACGCAATTTGTCACGCGCCCGGGCAATGGCGACCGACTCATTGAGCGGATAGCTCCCCAGCATCTCGAACTGGCGCAGTGCCGCCGTCCCATAAAAGGTAATGGCGGTGCCAATACGCGGGATCACTGCGTCAAAATGGGGTAACTTGCGGCCTTTGTAGTGAATAGAAGACGCCGCAGGATTTATGTTCATGTAGCAAGAAAGCGGATCAAGAATTTCAACCAGGTGACCGCGCTGTATAGCGGCTTCACGCAGCCGCTTACACGAATAGAGCGTTCCATCCCGGGACAATATGGCAATTTTCACCCTGCACCTCTCTGTCAGACCTGGTCAAAAGCCCGCGTATCATACATCGACGTGGCGGTTTTAGCGCGTCGCCCAACCCTGTTTGTGCAAATAATCCAGAATAAATGGGCGGCTTTCTTTAATGATTGTTCGGCGGATATGATCGCTCCAGGTATCCCAGCGATTATTGCTGCCACGGGTGAGGTAATATTCCGCCAGTTGCTCGTCATACTGCGCCAGTGCGTCTTTATCCAGCGGTTGATAGCTGTTTTCATGCACCAAAATGGAGGCCGGTAAACGCGGCTTGAGATCCGGATTATCCGCAGGCCAGCCAAGGCACAGCCCAAACAGCGGCAGAACATGCTGCGGTAATTTCAGCAGTTTCGTCACCGCTTCAATATTATTGCGCAGGCCGCCGATATATACCCCGCCCAATCCCAGCCGATTCCGCTGCGGTTAATGCATTCTGCGCCATCATTGCCGTATCAACGACACCGAGCAACAGTTGTTCCGCCAGGCCGAGCTGAGCATCCGGACAGATCTGTAAATGGCGGTTAAAGTCGGCACAGAACACCCAGAACTCCGCCGCTTGCGCTACGTGTTTTTGCCCGCCGGTCAGCGTCACCAGTTCTTCACGTAATGCTTTGTCGGTAATGCGAATAATGCTACTACACTGCAAAAAACTGGAACTGGACGTCGCACGGGCGCTGTTAATAATCGCCTCACACTGCGCTTCGGAAATGGGTTCATCAGTGAAATGGCGAATGGAGCGATGGCCACAAATAAGTTCAATGGTTGGCGTCATTATCTTTTTCTCTTTCTGAACGTGAATATTGCGGTGGACGGTTCATCAGCTGTGGGGCAAGACGTTTTACCACCTGAAGAATAACCACCACCGCAGCGGGAAGCATGAGCAAAACACCGAGAAAAATCATCAGAATCTGCACTTCTGGCCGAGAAAATGGCTCAGGCAGCGACAGGGAGTCGCTTACCGACAGCAGCGCCACCGCCAGTAGCATCATTCCGATAAATTCCAGTATCAACACGCCTTTAGGCAATTTACCGATCGCGCGCATACGCTTCCCTCTGCAAAGTGAGCCTTCAGTCTAAAACTTTTCACTGTATTGTGTTTAACAGTTATAGCTTTTAGCAATTAATGCAACAGGTTAAACCTACTTTCAGCGAATACATTTTAGCGTGATCATTACAGGCATAAATCTATGAGGAGAGAAATAATGCAAACCGTTATTTTTGGTCGTTCGGGTTGCCCTTACTGTGTGCGTGCAAAAGATCTGGCTGAGAAATTGAGCAATGAACGCGATGATTTTCAGTATCAGTATGTAGATATTCGTGCGGAAGGGATCACTAAAGAAGATCTACAACAAAAGGCAGGTAAACCCGTAGAAACCGTGCCGCAGATTTTTGTCGATCAGCAACATATCGGCGGCTATACCGATTTTGCTGCATGGGTGAAAGAAAATCTGGACGCCTGATCGTCTGACAAGCCCTCGCGTTGAGGGCTTTACTGATTTTTTCTGTGCTGTGGTTTAAACAAACTACTGATAAATAAGAAACACAGTGCCCCCAGCGCACACCAGAACACCGCGCTTAGTAACCATGCCAGCTCTTGCCAGAATGAGCGCGTCGGTGAAAAAAACAGCCGCATAATGAGCATTGAACAGGGTGCCGCCAGCATTGCGCCAAATAGAGGTTTCAGGACTTCTCTACGCTGTGAAAAAAAACTGGCAACTGCTCCAGGAAGAATGAAAAACAGCAAGCCGATTTCAGGATGCCCGGCAGCCCGAAAAGCGCCTTTCATGTGCGTCGCCAGAAAAAGGCACACCACAATGAAGAGGACAAAACAGCAGATTGCCCCCGCCCAACGTTGTTTATGTTTCACTCGTTCCTCCTGACACTGCGTCTATCGAACACATTTTTCGCCAGTGTGGCGTTCAGTAAGATAAAGCCGCTTCGCATTCCATGCTAATATAGGCCAACGCAATTCATATAGCCGTTGATACCTAATGTGATTACACTAGTAAAATATATTGTTACTTTACTATCGTTTAGGTGCGCTGAATGAATCTGCACCCTGAATTCTGGTAAAACACATTATCGTAAATTACCATTTCTTTCAACAGCTTACTAGTAAACAAGAAGTTAGCCTCCGTGAATATAAACGTCGCCGAATTGTTAAATGGGAATTACATTCTGTTATTATTTGTGGTCCTCGCGCTTGGGCTATGTCTCGGAAAGTTACGACTTGGTTCGATCCAACTGGGTAATTCCATTGGCGTTTTAGTCGTATCGCTGTTATTAGGCCAACAACATTTCAGCATTAACACCGATGCGCTTAATCTTGGCTTTATGCTGTTTATTTTCTGCGTCGGGGTCGAAGCCGGACCGAACTTTTTTTCCATTTTTTTTCGCGATGGGAAAAATTACCTAATGTTAGCACTGGTGATGGTTGGCAGTGCGCTGGTGATCGCCTTAGGGTTAGGTAAGCTGTTTGGCTGGGATATTGGCCTGACGGCCGGTATGTTAGCAGGCTCTATGACGTCGACACCGGTTCTGGTCGGTGCTGGCGATACACTGCATCATTCCGGCATGGAAAGCAGGCAGCTCTCACTGGCACTGGATAATCTGAGCCTCGGGTATGCCTTAACCTATTTAATCGGTCTGGTGAGTTTGATTGTTGGTGCGCGTTACTTGCCGAAATTGCAGCATCAGGACTTACAGACCAGCGCCCAGCAAATCGCCCGCGAACGTGGCCTGGACACTGATGCCAACCGTAAGGTTTATTTACCGGTGATCCGCGCCTATCGCGTCGGCCCGGAGCTGGTGGCCTGGACCGACGGCAAAAATCTGCGTGAACTGGGTATTTATCGACAAACCGGCTGCTACATTGAACGTATTCGACGTAACGGGATTCTGGCAAATCCAGACGGTGATGCCGTGCTACAAATGGGCGATGAAATAGCGTTGGTAGGCTATCCCGACGCCCATGCCCGACTCGATCCCAGCTTCCGTAACGGTAAAGAAGTTTTCGATCGTGACCTTCTCGACATGCGTATCGTCACTGAAGAAGTGGTCGTTAAAAACCATAACGCTGTAGGTAAACGTCTCGCACAACTGAAGTTGACCGATCACGGTTGCTTCCTTAACCGCGTCATTCGTAGCCAGATTGAGATGCCGATAGATGACAACGTCGTGCTTAACAAAGGTGACGTTTTACAAGTCAGCGGTGATGCCCGTCGCGTAAAAACCATCGCCGATCGCATCGGCTTTATCTCGATTCACAGCCAGGTCACTGACCTGCTGGCATTTTGCGCCTTCTTTGTTATTGGGCTGATGATCGGGATGATCACCTTCCAGTTCAGCACATTCAGTTTCGGCATGGGGAACGCTGCCGGGTTGTTATTCGCCGGAATTATGCTGGGCTTTATGCGTGCTAACCACCCGACCTTCGGTTACATTCCGCAAGGTGCATTAAGCATGGTGAAAGAGTTCGGCTTGATGGTGTTTATGGCAGGCGTTGGTCTGAGCGCCGGTAGCGGTATTAATAACGGCCTGGGCGCGATTGGCGGTCAGATGTTGATTGCCGGATTAATTGTCAGTCTTGTGCCCGTGGTTATCTGTTTCTTGTTCGGTGCTTATGTATTGCGAATGAACCGCGCACTGTTGTTCGGCGCAATGATGGGCGCACGCACCTGCGCGCCGGCAATGGAGATCATCAGTGATACAGCTCGCAGTAACATCCCTGCGCTGGGCTATGCGGGCACCTACGCAATCACCAACGTCCTGCTGACGCTGGCAGGGACAATCATCGTCATGGTATGGCCAGGATTAGGATAAAACTGAAGTTGCCCTGAAAATGAAATTTTTTTGCACAACCGCAGAACTTTTCCGCAGGGCATCAGTCTTAATTAGTGCCACTGCTTTTCTTTGATGTCCCCATTTTGTGGAGCCCATCAACCCCGCCATTTCGGTTCAAGGTTGATGGGTTTTTTGTTATCTAAAATTTATCTACTACCCTGCAACCCTCTCAACCATCCTCAAAATCTCCTCGCGCGATAGCGGCTTACGGTCGGTGACAAAATGCAGCGTCATCCCCTCAATAAACGCATCAAGCGCGCGGGCGGTTCCGGGTTCAAACCATTGTTCGAGCGTTTGCTGACTGCGCTGCATCCAGTTTTGCATTACCGTTTTTAATAGCGGTTTTCGGCTAGCCAGCGCGTAGAGCTGGTACATCAGCTCCATATTATCCGGCGTTGCAACCTGTGAGCTGTAGATCATATCGGTGATAGCCTGGCATGCGCCTTGAGCATCACTAACATCGCTAAAAAATGCCTGATATTGCCGGGACATAATCTCAGTAAAACTGCTGAACGCTTCCAGCAACAACTCATCAATTCCTGAAAAATAGTAGGTCATCGATCCCAACGGTACCCCGGCAAGGGTAGCAATTTTGCGGTGCGTAACAGCATGTATTCCGTAAAGTTTCACCGCCTCCAGCGTGGCCTGGATAATTTTTTCTCGCCGTTGCGGATCGTTAGCGCGACGCATGTCATTTCCTCTGTCTGCAATTGTGTACAAATGTACACAACCTTGCTAATGTTGTCTTCCCTCTTCTTATTTTGACGTGATCTATGACCGTAAATTCTTCACGTAATGCATTGAAACGCCGAACCAGGGCGCTGTTTATGTTCTTCTTTTTGCCAGGCCTGTTAATGGCGTCCTGGGCAACCCGTACGCCTGCTATCCGCGATATTCTCTCTGTCTCGATCGCTGAAATGGGCGGTGTTCTCTTTGGTCTGTCGATCGGTTCGATGAGCGGTATTCTCTGCTCGGCGTGGTTAGTGAAACGCTTTGGGACACGTAATGTCATCCTGGTCACGATGTCCTGCGCATTGATCGGGATGATGATATTAAGTCTGGCACTCTGGCTGACATCGCCCCTGCTCTTTGCCGTTGGTCTCGGCGTCTTTGGGGCAAGTTTTGGTTCTGCGGAAGTGGCGATAAACGTTGAAGGTGCCGCCGTTGAGCGAGAAATGAATAAAACGGTTTTGCCGATGATGCACGGTTTTTATAGCCTGGGCACGCTGGCAGGCGCTGGTGTCGGGATGGCACTGACGGCCTTTGGCGTTCCGGCAACGGTGCACATTTTATTGGCGGCGCTGGTAGGTATCGCGCCTATTTATATCGCCATTCAGGCAATCCCTGACGGTACGGGCAAAAATGCTGCCGATGGCACCCAGCATGGCGAAAAAGGCATTCCTTTTTATCGCGATATCCAGTTGCTGTTGATTGGTGTTGTAGTGCTGGCGATGGCCTTTGCCGAAGGTTCTGCCAACGACTGGTTACCCTTATTAATGGTTGATGGTCACGGTTTTAGCCCCACTTCCGGCTCACTGATTTATGCCGGTTTTACCCTGGGGATGACCGTTGGACGCTTCACCGGCGGTTGGTTCATCGACCGTTACAGTCGCGTTGCCGTGGTTCGGGCCAGTGCACTAATGGGGGCGTTGGGTATTGGGCTGATTATTTTTGTCGATAGCGCCTGGGTCGCAGGAGTGTCTGTTGTACTTTGGGGACTGGGTGCCTCGCTGGGCTTCCCGCTGACCATTTCTGCCGCCAGCGATACCGGCCCCGATGCACCAACCCGCGTCAGTGTGGTAGCAACGACCGGTTATCTGGCTTTCCTCGTCGGGCCGCCGCTGCTGGGCTATCTCGGCGAACATTATGGATTACGTAGTGCAATGCTGGTTGTACTGGCGCTGGTTATTCTCGCGGCTATTGTCGCGAAAGCCGTCGCCAAACCCGATACCAAAACGCAGACGGCGATGGAGAATAGTTGATGAGTATTAAATTAATTGCGGTAGACATGGATGGTACTTTCTTAAGCGATCAAAAAACCTATAACCGTGAGCGGTTTATGGCTCAGTATCAGCAAATGAAAGCACAAGGCATTCGCTTTGTGGTCGCCAGCGGGAATCAATATTATCAGTTGATCTCTTTCTTCCCTGAAATTGCGAATGAAATTGCCTTTGTGGCTGAAAACGGCGGCTGGGTAGTGAGTGAAGGCAAAGATGTTTTTAATGGCGAGCTGTCGAAGGATGCGTTTGCTACTGTCGTGGAACATTTGCTGACGCGCCCGGAAGTGGAAATTATTGCCTGCGGAAAAAATAGCGCCTATACACTCAAAAAATATGACGATGCCATGAAAACGGTGGCGGAAATGTATTATCACCGTCTGGAATACGTCGATAACTTTGACAACTTAGAAGATATTTTCTTTAAGTTTGGCCTGAATCTTTCCGATGAACTGATTCCACAAGTACAAAAAGCATTACATGAGGCCATCGGCGATATTATGGTGCCAGTCCACACCGGCAACGGCAGCATCGATCTGATTATCCCCGGCGTACATAAAGCCAATGGCCTTCGCCAACTGCAGAAATTATGGGGAATAGACGACAGCGAAGTGGTGGTCTTTGGCGATGGCGGTAACGATATTGAGATGCTGCGTCAGGCAGGCTTTAGTTTTGCAATGAAAAATGCCGGCAGCGCGGTCGTCGCAGCGGCAAAATACCGGGCAGGCTCCAATAACCGTGAAGGCGTACTGGATGTGATCGATAAAGTTCTTAAACACGAAGCGCCATTTGACCAATAAAAACGGCAGCACGCCCGGCAACACAATGCCTGAATGAAGGCTGCATAATTCGCGGAAATTAACCCGCTGCATTATTTCAGGCGAAATGATTATGAAAAATTGTCTACTGTTGGGCGCGCTTTTAATGGGCTTTACTGGTGTGGCGATGGCGCAAAGTGTCACCGTCGATGTGCCGAGTGGATACAAAGTGGTTGTGGTTCCTGATTCAGTCAGCGTTCCACAAGCGTGTCAGCGTCGCGACTGTGCCGCAAACCGTCTATGTGGCTCCTGTGCCAGCTCCGGCTTACCGCCCGCATCCTTATGTTCGCCATCTTGCCAGCGTAGGTGAAGGGATGGTTATCGAACACCAGATTGACGACCATCACCATTAATTCGAGAATGCCTGATCGCACAAATCAATCAGGCATTTTTTTACCCTTCGTGAGAATTTCCCATCTGTTTATCTTTTAAAAAGATAACCATCAGCGACAGCCACAAAATTCCGTTGACAAGGTTGAAGAGATTAAACAGTCCGTTGCCCCCGTTCAGCCAGGCATGTTTGCTGATTTCAATACCGACGGTAAAGATCAGCATTTGCAGCATTCCCATCGCCGCAGAAACCGTACCTTTACTCATATCGCTGGCAAACAGGGTTAATCGCACCAGTCCCGCATTCGCCAGACCAATACCGAAAGCATAAATACTTAACCCGGCGGTCATCCATAAATACGCGTGCGATGAGATAACCGTTGCCGCAGCAGCGACCAACAGACCAATCATAATCGGCCAGCCGCCCATAATAATCAGCGAACGTACGGTGCGGCGCGAGGTCAGACGCGCTAACAGCAAGTTACCCGCAATTAACGCCCCGAAAATAGGCACTTGCAGCAAGCCATATTCATAGCTGCTCAACTGCTCCCCGGTAATGATGATAATCGGCGACTGGGCGATCCACGCCAGCAATGGCAGGCTAACGAATCCCAGCGCCCCCGCCACAAAGCGGCCGTTCTTCAGCACCAGCTTATAGTCACGACCGAGTTCTTTCAGTGACAGTTTCTCGCCTATACGCGTGGCGGTTTCAGGCATAGCTCGTTGCAGACCGAAAAAGGAGATCGCTGCCAATGCGGCAAACAAAACAAACATCCCCTCCCAAGGCAGCACATGGATCCACGCCGCGCCCACCAGCGGACCAAGTAGCGGAGCAATCAGCGCCACGTTCACCATCAGCGCGGTGATCTTGATACAAACCGCCTCTTCGAAGGATTCCTGAATTGCGGCGTATCCCACAGCGCCAATGAAACAGAGGCTTATGCCCTGCAAGAAGCGCAACATGGTGAATTGTTCAATGTTTTGCGCCAGTAATATTGCCAGACAGGTGACGATAAACCACACCACACCCGCCAGCATCACCGGACGGCGACCAATACGATCCGACAGCGGCCCCAGGAGCCATTGTAAAAACATCCCGCCCGCCAGATACGCGGTCATCGAAGTAGGAACCCAATCAATGCCCGCCTGATATTGTTCCACCACGGCCAACATACCGGGTTGGATCATATCGTTGCCGATATAGGTTGAAAATTCGTAAAGCACCAGACAGAGAGGGAAAAGTAACGCCTGACGTCCAAGCCTGGCACCGGAAGCTAATTTATTTTGCATGCAATTTCTTCGCCAATAATAATCGCGCAGAGTTTAATAAAAGCGCAGCTAACGAGAAAGCGAATTTTGTAGCTGAAACCACGGTTAAGCACATTCTTACATTATTGCGAGTATAGCTACGCTTTCTTTAAGTTTTATTTAACCTATGCCCGTTACAATCACCCACCGTAAACAGGCCGCTTGAGGGAAATAAGACGATGCCGCTTTACCCAGTTTAACCTGCACTTTATTCTCAACGACTTGCCTGTATTGGCTCCCTTTTAATCACTTTGCGTCGGGAAGTTATGCTGGAAAATTTGAATCTCTCTCTATTCTCTCTTATTAACGCGACGCCAGACTCGGCTCCGTGGATGATCTCGTTGGCGATTTTTATTGCTAAAGATTTGATTACCGTGGTGCCGTTGCTGGCCGCGGTACTTTGGTTGTGGGGGCTTACAGCACAACGGCAACTGGTGATAAAAATCGCTATCGCGCTGGCGGTCAGCCTGTTTGTGTCCTGGACGATGGGACATCTTTTTCCGCACGACCGACCCTTTGTCGAAAATATCGGCTATAACTTCCTGCATCATGCGGCGGATGACTCATTCCCGAGCGATCACGGTACGGTGATTTTCACCTTTGCACTGGCATTTTTATGCTGGCATCGCCTGTGGTCCGGCTCACTTTTAATGGTGCTGGCCGTCGTCATTGCCTGGTCGCGCGTTTATCTTGGCGTCCACTGGCCGCTGGATATGCTCGGTGGATTGCTGGCAGGTATGATTGGCTGCCTTAGTGCCCAGATTATCTGGCAAGCGATGGGGCATAAACTCTATCAACGTCTGCAATCGTGGTATCGCGTCTGTTTTGCATTACCGATCCGCAAAGGCTGGGTGCGTGACTGATCTCTGCTAAAAAGTGTAGTATTGAGCGGCTCGCTTCAATAACTATTCAGAGGGATTATGGAAACACGTCGCGAAGAGCGTATCGGGCAGCTGCTGCAAGAATTAAAACGCAGCGATAAGTTACATCTTAAAGACGCCGCCGCCCTGCTTGGGGTTTCGGAGATGACGATTCGTCGCGATCTGAACAACCACAGTGCGCCCGTCGTTTTGCTCGGCGGCTATATTGTTCTGGAACCGCGCAGTGCCAGCCATTACCTGTTAAGCGATCAAAAATCCCGCCTGGTGGAAGAAAAACGCCGGGCGGCAAAACTGGCTGCGACACTGGTAGAACCCGATCAGACCCTCTTTTTTGACTGTGGCACCACCACGCCGTGGCTTATTGAAGCGATTGATAATGAAATCCCTTTTACCGCCGTTTGTTATTCGCTAAATACCTTTCTGGCGCTGAAAGAGAAACCCCATTGCCGCGCATTTCTGTGCGGTGGTGAATTTCACGCCAGCAACGCCATTTTCAAACCCATCGATTTTCAGCAAACGTTGAATAATTTTTGCCCGGATATCGCTTTTTATTCCGCGGCGGGCGTGCATGTCAGTAAAGGCGCTACCTGTTTTAATCTTGAAGAGTTGCCGGTAAAACACTGGGCCATGTCGATGGCGCAAAAGCATGTGCTGGTTGTCGACCACAGTAAATTTGGCAAGGTGCGTCCGGCGCGCATGGGTGACCTGAAACGCTTTGATATTGTGGTGAGTGATTGTTGCCCGGAAGATGAGTATGTGAAGTACGCGCAGACGCACCGTATTAAGTTGATGTATTAATGACGTATAACCGGATGACGTTTCGCGCCATCCGGTTATCAGAAGATTAAGAGAACCAGCTGCCGAACCACTGATGGAATTTCATCATCACGAAATCCCACATCCTACCAAAGAATCCGCCCTCTTCCACATTTTCCATCACGATCAGCGGACGCTGCTCAATGGATTTACCGTTAAGCTGGAAATCAATGGTCCCGACAACCTGACCTTTTTTCAGCGGTGCGGTAAGCTGCGGTTCCGTTAACGTGTAGCTCGCCTTCAGGTTTTTCAGCTGCCCACGCGGTATGGTCACGG
>NZ_JBQZXE010000005.1:0-69012 GCF_053555855.1 Shigella sp. SIG3 | reverse complement strand
ATTTCCTTCGTTTATTTGCATGAATATACAAACCGAAAATAGGAGATGCAATACAAAAGCTGTGGAAATATCAAACAGCCTCTCAATTTGGCAGACAGCGTCTGCCAAATCTTTGCCGATGGGAATTCTGCAGATGGTGTCTGCGGAATTCCCAATGGTGTTAATTCGCCAGACACTGTCTGGCGAATTTCAACATGTTGAAAAAAGAGGTAAAAAAGCCTCATTTGGCGTAAGTTTTTTGCAGAGACCCCACGTTTATACCGTCGACTTAAATCCTTCGATAGCCGATCAATCAACTGTGCACCATAAGCTGCTCTGGCCTCACCACCTTGTTCAAATTCGACAATCCGTCGGCCAATTTCCCAGTACGTCGCGGTCATCAGCGCGTTAACGCTACGTACCGTTTCCGTTCGGGCGCTATCGACCAGATGAATAATGCCGTCGTGGATTTGCTGGTAGCCTGTTGAGGTTCTCTCTGAGAGCGATTCCATTATCTGTCCCTTTATATGGCGCTGCGTTGAATAATGGAATCAGCTATACGCCGGGCATCTACCGGTAACAATCCAGATGAGCGTATTACATTGGTTTTCTTCAGATTATGCGAGGCGATTTCCAGAAAGAAAGGAGAATTTCAGCGCCGACTCTTTTCTGAGGAGGCGGCGCTGGGACAGAGCTTAAACTTCCAGCCAGTTCATAATGCCGTCTGCCGCTTTGCGACCTTCGGCGATGGCGGTAACGACCAGATCGGAACCACGGACGATATCGCCGCCAGCAAAGATTTTCGGGTTGCTGGTCTGGAAAGCGTTGTCGTTGCCTTCCGGAGCGATGATGCGGCCTTGTGAATCCAGCTCGACGCTGTGTTTTGCCAGCCATTCCATGTTGTGTGGACGGAAACCAAACGCCATGATCACCGCATCTGCCGGAACGATATGTTCGGAACCTGCAACGATCTCCGCGCGGCGACGGCCTTTGGCATCCGGTTCGCCCATTTCGGTACGTACCATTTTTACGCCGCTGACTTTGCCGTTACCGTTCACTTCAATCCCCAGTGGCTGGACGTTGAATTTGAACTCTACGCCTTCTTCCCGCGCGTTTTTCACTTCGCGGCGGGAACCCGGCATGTTCTCTTCATCACGACGATAGGCACAGGTAACGTGCTTTGCCCCCTGGCGTACAGACGTGCGCACGCAGTCCATCGCAGTGTCGCCACCGCCAAGTACTACCACGCGTTTGCCTTCCATGCTGACGAACGGTTCGTCGCGGGTTTCACCAAAGCCCATTAACTGTTTGGTGTTGGCGATAAGGAACGGCAGCGCTGCGTACACGCCATCGGCGTCTTCGTTTTCCAGCCCGCCGCGCATTGACTGATAAGTCCCAACGCCAAGGAACACGGCATCGTAATCACTCAGCAGATCGTCCAGCTGTACGTCGCGGCCCACTTCGGTATTGAGTTTGAATTCAATACCCATGCCGGTGAAGATTTCACGGCGACGCGTCATTACCTCTTTTTCCAGCTTGAAGGCCGGAATACCGAAGGTCAGCAGCCCGCCAATTTCTGGATGACGGTCGAAGACAACGGCTTTTACGCCGTTACGCGTCAGGACATCCGCACACGCCAGACCTGCCGGGCCTGCACCGATAATCGCCACTTTTTTACCGGTTTGCTTCACGCCGGACATATCCGGACGCCAGCCCATTTCGAACGCTTTATCATTGATATAACGCTCAATGTTGCCGATGGTCACCGCACCGAACTCATCGTTCAGGGTGCAGGAACCTTCGCACAGACGGTCTTGCGGGCAGACACGTCCGCATACTTCCGGCAGTGTGTTGGTCTGATGCGACAGTTCTGCCGCTTCAAAAATACGCCCCTCGTTGGCGAGCTTCAGCCAGTTTGGGATGTAGTTGTGTACCGGGCATTTCCACTCGCAGTATGGGTTGCCGCACGACAGACAGCGGTCAGCCTGCGCTTTGGCCTGGCCTTCGGAAAACGGCTCGTAAATTTCAACAAACTCAATTTTACGGATCTTCAGCGGTTTCTTTGGCGGATCAACGCGCTGCAGGTCGATAAATTGATAAACATTCTGACTCATTGTTGCTACCCCTTACTGCGCCTGCACGCGCAACTCTGCTGCGCTACGACTACGGTGACCCAGCAGTGCTTTTACATCACTGGACTTCGGTTTAACCAGCGCGAATTTCGTGGCGAAGGTTGACCAGTTCGCCAGAATCTCTTCACCGCGCTGAGAACCGGTATGCTGAACATGCTCGGTGATAAGACCGCGCAGATGCTCTTCATGGATCGCCAGATCGTCGACGCTTAAGACTTCGACCAGTTCCGGGTTAACGCGTTTGCGGAAATCACCGCTTTCATCGAGAACGTAAGCGAAGCCGCCGGTCATGCCCGCGCCGAAGTTAACGCCGGTTTTACCCAGAATACAGACAATACCGCCCGTCATATATTCACAGCCGTTGTCGCCAATGCCTTCTACCACGGTGATAGCACCGGAGTTCCGCACGCCGAAACGTTCACCCGCGCGGCCTGCGGCATACAGACGACCACCGGTCGCGCCATACAGGCAGGTGTTGCCGATAATGCTTGCTTCATGGCTGCGGAAGGCGGAACCAACCGGAGGATGAATGGCGATTAAGCCGCCCGCCATGCCTTTACCGACATAGTCGTTGGCATCCCCGGTCAGGTATAGTTCCACGCCGCCCGCGTTCCACACACCGAAACTCTGGCCTGCGGTGCCGTTGAAGTACGCTTTGATAGGATCGGCTGCCAGCCCCTGATCGCCGTGCGTCTGGGCGATATAGCCTGAAAGCGACGCGCCGACAGAACGGTCGGTGTTGCGGATATCGAACCAGAAGGTTTTGCTCTGGCGTTCATCGACAAACGGTTTCGCCTGTTGCAGCAACTGCGCGTTTAGTAGGCCGTTATCAAACGGCGGGTTGTTTTCAGTGCAGTAGAGTGACTTACCTGCATGTGGCTCGGCAGTCTCCAGCAGCTTCGACAGCGCCAGTTTCTGCTGTTTGGCGGTGAAACCGTCCAGCTCTTTCAGCAGGTCGGTGCGACCAATCAGATCCACCAGACGCGTTACTCCCAGCTGTGCCATCAGCTCGCGGGTTTCACGGGCGATAAACTCAAAGTAATTAGTCACCTTGAACGGCAGGCCGTGATAGTGATTCTTACGCAGTTTGTCATCCTGAGTTGCTACACCCGTGGCGCAGTTGTTCAGGTGGCAAATACGCAGATATTTACAGCCGAGCGCCACCATTGGGCCAGTGCCGAAGCCGAAGCTTTCTGCGCCGAGAATCGCCGCTTTGATGATATCGACACCCGTTTTCAGGCCGCCATCAACCTGCAAACGAATTTTATGACGCAAGCCGTTGGCAACCAGCGCCTGTTGGGTTTCCACCAGACCGAGTTCCCACGGGCAGCCTGCATATTTCACTGACGACAGCGGGCTTGCGCCGGTGCCGCCGTCATAGCCCGCGATGGTGATCAAGTCCGCATAAGCTTTCGCCACGCCAGTCGCGATGGTGCCAACGCCTGGTTCGGACACCAGCTTAACGGAGATCATCGCTTTCGGGTTAACCTGCTTGAGGTCGAAAATAAGCTGCGCTAAGTCTTCGATAGAGTAGATATCGTGGTGCGGCGGCGGGGAGATCAGCGTCACTCCGGGCACCGAATAGCGCAGTTTGGCGATGTAAGGAGTGACTTTGTCGCCCGGCAACTGACCGCCTTCGCCCGGCTTCGCGCCCTGGGCGACTTTAATCTGAATGACGTCGGCATTGACCAGATACGCCGGAGTAACGCCGAAGCGACCAGAAGCTACCTGCTTGATGCGCGACACTTTGTTAGTGCCATAGCGCGCCGGGTCTTCGCCGCCTTCACCGGAGTTCGAGTTACCGCCGATGCTATTCATCGCTTCCGCCAGCGCCTCGTGGGCTTCCGGGCTTAACGCGCCGATAGACATCGCGGCGGTATCAAAGCGTTTAAACAGTTCGCTTGCCGGTTCAACATCAGCAATGTTGACCGCGTTTTCACCCGGCGTAATTGCCAGCAGATCGCGCAGCGTGGTTGTCGGACGCTCATTAACCAGCTTCGCGTATTCCTGATAGTCGCTGTACTCGCCGCTTTGTACCGCCTGTTGCAGCGTGCGCACCACGTCCGGGTTGTAGGCGTGGTATTCGCCGCCGTGGACGTATTTCAGCAGGCCGCCCTGGCTAATCGGCTTGCGCGCCAGCCAGGCACGTTTCGACAGATTCAGCAGATCCTGCTGGAAGTCTTCAAAGCTTGCCCCACCAATGCGGCTGACCGCGCCCTGGAAGCACAGGCCCACTACATCATCGTGTAGACCGACCGCTTCAAACAGTTTCGAGCAGCGGTAAGAGGCGATGGTGGAGATGCCCATTTTGGACATGATTTTGTACAAGCCTTTGTTGATGCCGTTACGGTAGTTGAGCATCACGGTACGATAATCTTTGGCAATCGCGTGGGTGTCTACCAGGCGGCCCAGCGTTTCATAGGCAAGGTACGGATAAATAGCCGTCGCGCCGAAACCCAGCAACACGGCGAAGTGGTGCGGATCGCGGGCGCTGGCGGTTTCGACGATGATGTTGGCATCGCAACGCAGGCTTTGATCGACCAGACGGGTCTGGATCGCGCCAACCGCCATCGGAGCCGGAACCGGCAGGCGATCTTTAGCGATATTCCGGTCGGAGAGCACCAGCAACACGGTGCCGCTACGTACCATTTTTTCGGCTTTGTCGCATAGCTCTTTGACTGTCGCTTCGAGCGTGGTTTTAGTGACGTCAAAGGTGATATCCAGCGTATCTGCGCGGTAGTGCTCCTCTTTCATCGTCGTGAGCTGTTTGAAATCGGAGTAGAGCAGAATCGGCGATTTAAAGCTTAAACGGTGCGCCTGGCCCTCTGCTTCGCAAAAGACGTTCATTTCACGACCGATACTGGTGGCGAGCGACATAACATGCGCTTCACGCAGCGGGTCGATTGGCGGGTTAGTCACCTGGGCAAACTGCTGGCGGAAGTAGTCGTAAATAATGCGCGGCTGACTGGAGAGCACGGCGAATGGGGTATCATCGCCCATCGAACCGACCGCTTCCTGACCGTTTTCGCCCAGTACGCGAATTACGGAGTCCAGCTCTTCCGCGCTGTAGTTAAACTGTTTCTGGTAGCTGGCAAGCGTGTCGTCGTCCAGTTCGCGGCTACCCACTTCTTCATCGGGCAGATCTTCAAACGGTACCAGTCGGCGGACGTTTTTCTCCATCCACTCTTTATAAGGGTGGCGGCTTTTCAGATCGTCATCGGTTTCTGCCGAGTGCAGAATACGCCCACTGCGAGTGTCGATCACCATCAGTTCGCCTGGCCCGACGCGGCCTTTTTCGACCACTTCGTCAGGCTGGTAATCCCAGATACCGACTTCAGAGGCGCAGGTGATGAGCTTGTCTTTGGTAATGACGTAGCGTGCCGGACGCAGACCGTTACGGTCGAGGTTACAGGCAGCGAAGCGACCATCGGACATCACGATGCCCGCCGGACCATCCCACGGCTCCATATGCATGGAGTTAAAGTCAAAGAAGGCACGCAGTTCCGGGTCCATATCCGGGTTGTTCTGCCAGGCGGGTGGCACTAACAGGCGCATGGCGCGGATGATATCCATCCCGCCTGCCAGCAGCAGTTCCAGCATGTTATCCATGGAACTGGAGTCAGAACCGGTTTCGTTGACGAATGGCGCGGCGTCGTGCAGGTCAGGGATCAGCGGCGTCTGGAATTTATAGGTACGCGCACGCGCCCATTGGCGGTTACCGGTGATGGTGTTGATTTCACCGTTATGCGCCAGATAGCGGAACGGTTGCGCCAGCGGCCAGCGCGGTACGGTGTTAGTGGAGAAGCGCTGGTGGAACAGGCAAATGGCCGATTCCAGACGCAGGTCCGCAAGATCCAGATAAAAGCGCGGCAGATCCGCCGGCATACACAGACCTTTATAGATGTTCACCAGATTCGACAGGCTACAGACGTAGAAGTCTTTGTCGGCTTCGAGACGCTTTTCAATGCGGCGGCGGGCGATAAACAGACGGCGCTCCATATCGCGTGGACGCCAGCCTGCCGGGGCGTTCACAAAAATTTGCTCAATGCGTGGCAGAGAGGAGAGGGCGATTTCACCCAGCACGCCTTCGTTAGTGGGGACATCACGCCAGCCCACAATCGACAAGGTTTCGCGTTGCAGTTCTTCTTCAACGATGCGGCGTGCGGCAGCGGCGAGTTCAGGATCTTTATTCAGGAAGAGCATCCCGACAGCGTAGTTTTTTGCTAAACGCCAGCCGCGCTCCTGCGCAACGATGCGAAAAAAGCGATCCGGTTTTTGTAACAGCAAGCCGCAACCGTCGCCGGTTTTACCATCGGCGAGAATCGCGCCACGGTGCTGCATGCGGGCCAGTGCGTGTATTGCAGTACGCACTACCTTGTGGCTAGGTTCGCCTTCTATGTGGGCGATCAGGCCGAAACCACAGTTATCCCTCTCAAGGGATTTATCGTACAACATATCGTGAACCTCCCCCAGGCTCTGCGGGAACCCCACTTCCGAACCGCTGCGCACGGGCACAGAAAGAGCGTGGCGACGGGGTTTGCGTGTCATACGCGCGCCTCGCATTCGCCCCCTTGTTGTCCTTTTCGCATCGGTTAATACGGTGAAGAGGGGATCTCAATTACTGCATAAATATGATGAGCAGGCTGCTCATCCAGAAAGCTTCCAGCGGATTTCCAACTTATCGGGAAAGCTGATACAGGTCAAATGGCAAGCTTATTGGTACAGAAATGTGCTTTAGCGCAAAATTCTTTATTAAATGGCTGAAATTAAAATAGATTTTATCTTTAAGGCTAAAAGGAGAGTCGTTAGAGAAACAGTCAATTCCTGACTGTCATAAAGGCGTGTTAACCCTTATCCTGCCTTGAACTGACGAGAAAACCAGCATTTTATACTGCCTTAATTGGTAATGACGTTTCATGCTACTGTTTTTGCCTAAAATCCATAAGGAGATAAAAAAATCTGACACAAGATAAGCAAAAGTGATTTATGTGATTATGCATGAAATTTCGGTAATTTTGATTGATTATGCAGTTGATAAAAGCAGGGCGGGACGATTGATCTAGGTCATCGCCGAATTGAGCTAAAAATGGCAGGCTTTGGCCTCTTTTCAAGGCGCGGTCTATCAGATTATGCAGTTACAGAAATTAGTCAATATGTTTGGTGGTGATCTCACCCGTCGTTATGGGCAAAAGGTGCATAAGCTGACGCTGCACGGCGGTTTTAGCTGCCCTAACCGTGACGGTACCATCGGGCGTGGTGGCTGCACATTCTGTAATGTTGCCTCGTTTGCCGATGAAGCGCAGCAGCATCGTTCCATTGCCGAGCAACTGGCGCACCAGGCGAATTTAGTTAACCGCGCTAAACGCTATCTGGCCTACTTTCAGGCGTATACCAGCACCTTTGCGGAAGTTCAGGTGCTGCGTTCTATGTATCAGCAGGCGGTGAGCCAGGCCAATATTGTCGGTTTGTGTGTTGGTACCCGCCCGGACTGCGTGCCGGATGCGGTGCTGGATCTGCTTTGCGAATATAAGGACCAGGGTTACGAAGTGTGGCTGGAGCTGGGGCTACAAACCGCCCACGACAAAACACTGCATCGCATCAACCGCGGCCATGATTTTGCCTGTTATCAGCGTACAACCCAGCTGGCACGTCAGCGCGGGCTGAAGGTGTGTTCCCACTTAATTGTCGGCCTGCCTGGCGAAGGGCAGGCTGAATGTTTGCAAACGCTGGAGCGAGTGGTTGAAACCAGCGTGGACGGCATAAAGCTGCATCCGCTGCATATTGTGAAAGGCAGCATTATGGCGAAAGCCTGGGAAGCGGGGCGTTTGAACGGTATTGAACTGGAGGATTATACGCTCACTGCCGGAGAAATGATTCGCCATACGCCACCGGAAGTGATCTACCACCGCATTTCCGCCAGCGCCCGTCGCCCGACGCTGCTTGCTCCGCTGTGGTGCGAAAATCGATGGACGGGAATGGTCGAGCTGGATCGCTATCTGAATGAACATGGCGTACAGGGATCGGCGCTGGGACGTCCGTGGCTACCTCCAACGGAGTAGGTCGTTGAGGGGAATTCCGCATTTCTCACACAATTTATAACGTAACTGTCAGAATTGGGTATTATTGGGGCAGGTTGTCGTGAAGGAATTCCCTAATGAAGCAAATTCGTCTGCTGGCGCAGTATTATGTTGACCTGATGATGAAGTTAGGTCTGGTGCGCTTCTCAATGTTGCTGGCGCTGGCCCTCGTCGTTCTTGCCATTGTGGTACAAATGGCGGTAACCATGGTGCTGCATGGTCAGGTCGAAAGCATTGATGTTATTCGTTCTATCTTCTTTGGTTTGCTGATTACGCCGTGGGCGGTCTACTTTCTATCGGTGGTCGTCGAGCAACTGGAGGAGTCACGACAACGTCTGTCACGGCTGGTGCAAAAACTGGAGGAGATGCGCGAGCGCGATTTGAGCCTCAACGTTCAGTTAAAAGATAATATTGCCCAGCTAAATCAGGAAATTGCCGTTCGTGAAAAAGCGGAAGCAGAACTGCAGGAAACCTTCGGCCAACTGAAAATTGAAATCAAAGAGCGCGAAGAGACACAAATTCAGCTCGAGCAGCAATCCTCATTCTTACGTTCCTTCCTTGATGCTTCACCCGACCTGGTTTTTTATCGTAACGAAGATAAAGAGTTTTCCGGCTGTAACCGCGCGATGGAGCTGCTGACCGGAAAAAGCGAAAAACAACTGGTTCATCTGAAACCTGCTGATGTTTACTCACCGGAAGCCGCCGCAAAAGTCATTGAAACCGATGAAAAAGTGTTCCGTCATAATGTGTCACTGACCTATGAACAGTGGCTGGATTACCCGGACGGGCGCAAAGCCTGCTTTGAAATCCGTAAAGTGCCGTACTACGACCGCGTGGGTAAACGTCACGGTTTGATGGGCTTTGGTCGCGACATTACCGAGCGTAAGCGGTATCAGGATGCGCTTGAACGCGCCAGCCGCGACAAAACGACGTTTATTTCCACCATCAGTCACGAATTGCGTACACCGCTGAACGGTATCGTCGGCCTGAGCCGCATTCTGCTGGATACCGAACTCACCGCCGAGCAGGAAAAATATCTCAAAACTATCCATGTTTCGGCCGTCACGCTGGGGAATATCTTTAACGATATTATCGACATGGATAAGATGGAACGGCGCAAGGTCCAGCTTGATAATCAGCCGGTTGATTTCACCAGCTTCCTTGCCGATCTGGAAAATCTCTCCGCATTGCAGGCGCAACAAAAAGGATTGCGCTTTAACCTGGAGCCTACGCTGCCATTACCGCATCAGGTCATTACCGACGGGACGCGTTTACGGCAGATCCTGTGGAACCTCATCAGTAACGCCGTCAAATTCACCCAGCAAGGCCAGGTTACCGTGCGCGTGCGCTACGATGAAGGCGATATGCTGCATTTTGAAGTGGAAGATTCTGGTATCGGCATTCCGCAGGATGAGCTGGATAAAATCTTCGCCATGTATTACCAGGTGAAAGACAGTCATGGCGGTAAACCTGCCACCGGCACCGGTATTGGTCTGGCCGTTTCTCGTCGTCTGGCGAAAAATATGGGCGGCGATATTACGGTTACCAGCGAACAGGGCAAAGGTTCAACCTTTACGTTGACGATCCACGCACCGTCGGTGGCAGAAGAGGTCGATGATGCGTTTGATGAAGACGATATGCCTTTACCGGCGCTGAATGTGCTGCTGGTGGAAGACATTGAACTGAACGTGATTGTCGCGCGTTCTGTGCTGGAAAAATTAGGTAACAGCGTTGATGTCGCCATGACCGGCAAGGCGGCGCTGGAGATGTTTAAACCGGGCGAATACGACCTGGTGTTGCTGGATATTCAGTTGCCAGATATGACCGGGCTGGATATCTCTCGTGAACTGACGAAGCGTTATCCGCGCGAGGATTTACCGCCGCTGGTGGCCTTAACCGCTAACGTGCTGAAAGACAAACAAGAGTACCTCAATGCTGGAATGGATGATGTGCTGAGTAAGCCGCTTTCGGTTCCGGCGCTAACCGCGATGATCAAGAAATTCTGGGATACCCAGGATGATGAGAAGAGTACGGTGACGACAGAAGAGAACAGTAAATCAGAAGCATTGCTCGATATTCCCATGCTGGAACAGTATCTCGAACTTGTAGGACCGAAGCTGATCACCGACGGGTTAGCGGTGTTTGAGAAGATGATGCCGGGCTATGTCAGCGTGCTGGAGTCGAATCTGACGGCGCAGGATAAAAAAGGCATTGTTGAGGAAGGACATAAAATTAAAGGTGCGGCGGGGTCAGTGGGGTTACGCCATCTGCAACAGCTGGGTCAGCAAATTCAGTCTCCTGACCTTCCCGCCTGGGAAGATAACGTCGGTGAATGGATTGAAGAGATGAAAGAAGAGTGGCGTCACGACGTAGAAGTGCTGAAAGCGTGGGTGGCAAAAGCCACTAAAAAATGACCCCGGCTAGACCGGGGTGCGCGAATACTGCGCCAACACCAGGGAAATCTTGGCTGCGCCGTAAATTATTATGATGAGTTACAAGGGCACAGCACTGTTTTTCAGGCCGCACGCAGTTAAGATAGCAAAACTTAAATGATTTGTTACATGAATCAGTTAAATGTGTGATGCGTACCATTTTTATTAAAAAAATTAATGTGTTTCAGTCAATTGCGAAAGGATGATCACAATGAAGAAAATTGGCGTAATTCTGAGCGGATGCGGCGTCTATGACGGTTCTGAAATTCATGAAGCGGTGTTGACGTTGTTAGCTATTTCACGCAGCGGTGCGCAGGCGGTCTGCTTTGCACCGGATAAGCAGCAGGTTGATGTTATCAACCATTTAACTGGCGAAGCGATGACGGAAACGCGCAATGTGCTGATTGAAGCGGCACGAATAACGCGCGGTGAAATCCGTCCTCTGGCCCAGGCCGATGCCGCTGAACTGGATGCGTTGATTGTGCCGGGGGGGGTTGGCGCGGCGAAGAATTTAAGCAATTTTGCCAGTCTTGGTAGCGAATGCACCGTTGACCGTGAATTAAAGGCGCTGGCACAAGCGATGCATCAGGCCGGAAAACCGCTTGGTTTTATGTGTATTGCCCCGGCGATGCTGCCGAAAATTTTCGATTTCCCGCTGCGTTTGACCATCGGTACTGATATCGATACCGCAGAAGTACTGGAAGAGATGGGCGCGGAGCATGTGCCGTGTCCTGTCGATGATATCGTGGTTGATGAAGACAATAAGATTGTCACCACCCCAGCATATATGCTGGCGCAGAACATTGCAGAAGCGGCGAGCGGCATTGATAAGCTGGTTTCCCGCGTGCTGGTTCTGGCTGAATGAGTAAAAGCCGCTTAACGGTGTTTAGTTTCGTTCGCCGTTTTCTTTTGCGGTTAATGGTTGTCCTCGCCGTTTTCTGGGGCGGGGGCATCGCGTTGTTTAGCGTTGCGCCTGTTCCCTTCTCAGCGGTAATGGTCGAGCGACAGGTCAGCGCCTGGCTGCATGGCAATTTTCGTTACGTGGCACATTCTGACTGGGTCAGTATGGATCAAATCTCGCCGTGGATGGGACTGGCGGTGATTGCCGCAGAAGATCAGAAATTTCCTGAGCACTGGGGCTTTGATGTCGCTTCCATTGAGAAAGCCCTGGCGCACAACGAGCGCAATGAAAACCGTATTCGCGGTGCTTCAACGATTTCTCAGCAGACGGCCAAAAATCTCTTTTTATGGGATGGGCGTAGCTGGGTACGAAAAGGGCTGGAAGCTGGATTAACGCTGGGGATAGAAACAGTCTGGAGCAAAAAGCGTATCCTGACGGTTTACCTGAATATCGCCGAATTTGGCGACGGTGTGTTTGGCGTCGAAGCTGCGGCACAACGTTATTTCCACAAACCCGCGAGCAAACTTACCCGGTCGGAAGCTGCATTACTGGCAGCTGTATTACCTAATCCACTTCGTTTCAAAGTCTCCACGCCTGACGGCTACGTGCGTAGCCGTCAGGCGTGGATTTTACGGCAGATGTATCAGTTAGGCGGTGAGCCGTTTATGCAACAACACCAGCTGGATTAAGCTTCGCGCGAAGTGAGGGCCAGCGTTTTGCTCTCACGAGGTTGCAGATCTTTCTGCAGGGCAATAGCCAGCGCCGGTTGGGCGATAAATCGTTTCCATAACCGCTCTTGCTTACGCAGACAACACCACTTCGACCAGGTCGCCAGTGGAATCAATGTGCTTTCACCAATGTTGTCGCAGACGACCGGGATAACCTCTGACTCACTGATGCGGTGACAGAGGATATTCTGCGGCTTCAGCGACATCGTCACGATACGGTTATCCTGCAAATAACGCTTCAGCTGTTTCAGTAGCTGGCGCAGTTGTGCAATGTCTTCTTCGTAACGGCATTGTTCAGCAAATTCGGTCAGCGTAATGGAAGGCTTGCCGTCAAAATCGGCAATCACATCGTAGACATAACCGGTTCCGCAATCCGTCTCAACGGTACCGTGATAGCGCGGTATTCCACTCCAGTCTTTTAACCGGCGACCAAGATGCGCGTAGTACTTTAACTCACGGCGGATCTCTTTATCGCCACCATCGCCACGATGGTAGACAATCTTGATACAGCGTTGGGCATCTTCCGGATGCGCATAACATTTCCGATGTCTTCCGGTGCCCAGGGGACTTTGTTCAGATAAGCGAATCATGCCATCTCCTGGAAATATTTTCTGACGATCTCCAGTATGGTCGATTAACTTAAACAAAACCTAAACAATGCCTCTTAAGGTTTTCTTAAGGTTCTTCTGAAAGTGAAAAGCGCACAAAATGTACAAATGACGTTGATTGAGAACGATTTCAGTACGTGATTTTCTTATTGTCGGGGGAGCTTGAAGGGAGTTGTATGTCAAAGTGATGAAGATTAATCTTCATCAAAACCAGAATTAAAGAGGGCGATAACGGCGGCCAGTGCTTCCTCTTCCTGTGGACCGGTCGCTTCAACTTCAATCTGCCGTCCTTTGGCAGAATCCAACATCAGCAGCGCAATAACGCTGTTGGCTTCAGCCTCGGTGCCTTCGTCATTACGTAACAGCACTTCAGCGTCAAAACCCTGCATTAATTCAAACAGCTTCATTGCAGGCCGGGCATGCATGCCCAGCTTGTTTGTGATTTCAACAGTTTGCTTGACGGTCATGGTTTACGTTTTTCCAGCGTACGATGGCGTGACTGGACGTTTTTACCGCGCGAGCGGAAGTAGTCTGCCAGTTGCTCTGCAATATACACCGAACGGTGCTTCCCGCCGGTACAACCAATGGCGACCGTCAGGTAGCTACGGTTGTTGGTTTCCAGCATAGGTAACCATAGCTCAAGATAGCTTCGCGTCTGGTAGATAAAATTGTGTACTTCTGTGTGGCGGTCGAGGAACGCGGCGACAGGTTTATCAAGACCTGTCATTGGACGCAGTTTCGGATCCCAGTGCGGGTTCGGCAAGAAGCGCACGTCAAAGACGTAATCTGCATCGATAGGGATACCGTGTTTGAAGCCGAAAGACTCAAAGACCATGGTCAGTTCGCGTTCACGTTTACCCAGCAGACGGGTACGCAGCATTTCAGCCAGCTCGTGAACGGACATTTCTGAGGTATCGACAATCAGATCCGCTCGCGAACGCAGAGGCTCCAGCAAATCGCTTTCTTTGTCGATAGCACTTTCCAGCGACAGGTTTTTGCTGGAAAGCGGATGCAGTCGGCGCGTGTCACTGTAACGACGAATTAAGGTATTACGGTCGGCATCCAGGAACAGTAGTTGCGGTGAGAAAGCGTCAGGCAGGTTACTCATCGCCTGTTCGAATATTTCTGGTGACTCCGGCATATTACGAACATCAATGCTGACGGCGGCAGAAATCTCGCGATCGGCCAGAGTTCGAGCCAGATCGGGTAACAACACTACGGGAAGGTTATCCACGCAGTAAAAACCCATATCTTCCAGCGCACGCAGGGCGACAGATTTACCTGAACCTGAACGTCCGCTGACGATCATCAGTACCATGTACTGTTTCTCCTCACAACGTCTAAAAGAGACATTACCGAATAACTACGCTTCATCCGGAGTACCTTCGGTATCCGTAATGATTTGATACAGCTCTTCATCGCTCTGGGCTGCGCGTAAACGGCGGCAGATGGTTTTGTCCGCCAGACGTTTCGCCACCAGCGACAGAGTATGCAGGTGCGTTTTAGTTTGGTCTGCCGGCACCAGCAGGGCAAAAAGTAAGTCCACCGGTTGGTTGTCGATGGCATCGAAAGCTATAGGCGTTTCGAGCTGAACGAAAACGCCAACGGCACGCAGAGTATCTTCTTCAAGTTTGCCATGCGGAATGGCAATACCATTGCCGATACCGGTACTGCCCATTTTTTCCCGCGTCAGGATAGCTTCAAAAACCACCTGAGGCGGTAGGCTAAGTTGTTTCGCCGCCAGCTCGCTGATGATTTCCAGGGCGCGTTTTTTGCTCTGACAGTGGACGCGGCTTCGCGTACATTCCCTGTTAAGAACACTGCTAAGCTGTAGAGTTGTATCATTATTTGTCATAATTTCACCTAAGAACCTGCCCACTCAAACAGTGGAACAGGCTCGGAGCATTAACCGTACAAATGGCCCGTTGTGCCGCACAACAGGCCGCCATGCACATGCTAATTGCCCGGACAATTAGTGTTGTTTCAGTTTATCTTTATGTTTGGTCAACTGGCGTGCCAGCTTATCAATTAAGCCATCAATGGCAGCGTACATGTCCTGACCTTCCGCGCTGGCATGAATTTCACCACCGTTTACATGCAGTGTTGCATCTGAGGTGTGGGTGACTTTCTCCACTTTCAGAACAACATAGACCTGGTTGATTCGGTCAAAATATTGCTCAAGTTTGGCAAATTTAGCTGTAACAAATTCGCGCAGTGCCTCGGTGATCTCGACGTTATTTCCGGTAATGTTGAGCTGCATAGTGTCTTCCTTATCGGTTGGGTCAAACGAGCTGTTTACGCTGGTTTGACGGCGGAATGGATAAAGACTCTCGGTACTTCGCAACAGTGCGGCGTGCCACCATGATACCTTGTTCCGACAGCAAAGAGGTTAACTTGCTGTCGCTCAACGGTTTCGCTGGGTTTTCCGCCGCGATTAATTTCTTCACCAGTGCACGAATCGCCGTGGAGGAAGCTTCGCCGCCGCCCTCGGTATTGACGTGACTGGAAAAGAAATACTTCAGTTCAAAAATGCCTCGTGGACTATGCAGGTATTTTTGCGTGGTCACGCGAGATATCGTCGATTCATGCATTTCGACAGCCTGGGCGATATCGGCCAGTACCATCGGTTTCATATATTCTTCACCTTGCTCAAAGAAGGCTTGCTGCTGTTCAACGATACAGCGACTCACGCGCAGTAGCGTATCGTTACGGCTTTCCAGACTCTTGATCAACCATTTGGCATCCTGCAGATTGCTGCGGATAAACTGGCTGTCACCATCGTTGCGCGCGTTATTGCACATCGAGGCGTAGTGCTGGTTGATTTGCAGACGCGGAATGCTGTCACTGTTGAGTTCTACCGTCCAGTGACCGTTATGCTTACGCACCAGCACATCTGGAATGACATACTCAGGTTCGCCAGTCTGGATCGACTGCCCGGGGCGCGGATCGAGCGACTGGATCAGATTGACGGCTTCTTTCAGCACATCTTCTTTCAGACGCGTGACGCGCATTAAAGTGCGGAAGTCGTGATTGGCTAACAGATCGAGATGATCGCTAATGATCAATCTGGCCTCTTCCAGCCACGGCGTGGTCTTATCGAATTGGGAGAGTTGGATTAGCAGGCAGTCACGCAGATCTTTTGCCGCTACACCGACCGGATCAAACCGTTGGATCCGCTTAAGGACGGCTTCAACCTCGTCGATGTCGATCTCTTCATCGCCCATACTTTCGAGAATATCTTCCAGCGGGACAGTCAGATAACCGGTTTCATCAACGGCATCGACGATAGAGGTAGCAATAGCGCGGTCAGTGTCGGAAAACGGTGTCAGCTCGACCTGCCACATCAGGTAATCCTGCAAGGTCTGCGTCGTTTCGCCCTGGTAGACCGGCAGCTCGTCGTCAATGTAGTCACCGCTGGTGCCGGATGGTGTACCAGCGGTGTAAATGGTGTCCCAACTGGCATCGAGCGGCAGCTCTTCCGGCATCTCTTTTTGTTCGAGCGCGTCGGCGGTGTCCAGCGTTTCACTGTCTTGCGTTTCGCGGGTGTCGATTTCTTCATGAGTGTCGATTTGCTCAAGCAGCGGATTACTCTCCAGCGCCTGCTGTAGCTCCTGCTGAAGTTCCAGCGTCGACAACTGCAACAGACGAATTGCCTGTTGGAGCTGTGGCGTCATCGCCAGTTGTTGGCTAAGCCTGAGTTGCAAACCTTGCTTCATGTTCAGAATCGTACTCTCCTGCTAAAACGTCGCAAACTTCTACCCTATCAGAGTCTGAAGTCTTCCCCAAGGTATACACGCTTAACGTGTTCGTCTTGTAAGATTTCTGTAGGCGTGCCGTGGGCGATCAAATGCCCCTGACTGACGATATAAGCGCGTTCACAAACCGCCAGTGTTTCACGCACGTTGTGGTCAGTGATCAGCACGCCCAGGCCGCTGTCGCGCAGGTGTTCAATGATGCGTTTAATATCGATAACCGAGATCGGGTCAACCCCGGCAAACGGTTCGTCGAGCAGAATAAATTTCGGATTCGCAGCCAGTGCGCGGGCAATTTCTACACGGCGACGTTCACCCCCGGAGAGTGACTGCCCCATGCTGTCACGCAGGTGCTCAATGTGAAACTCTTCCATCAGCTCGTTCGCGCGGTCTTCACGTTGTTCAGCAGACAAGTCGTCACGAATTTGCAGTACCGCCATCAGGTTATCGTAAACGCTGAGGCGACGGAAAATGGAGGCTTCCTGTGGCAGATAGCCGATACCGCGGCGCGCGCGTGCATGCAGAGGCAGCAGACTGATATCGTCATCATCAATAATGATGTTGCCCGCATCGCGCGGCACAATGCCTACAACCATGTAGAAAGTGGTGGTCTTACCGGCACCGTTTGGCCCCAGCAGACCGACAATTTCCCCGGAGTTGACGGTCAGGCTGACGTCTTCTACCACGCGACGGCCTTTATAGGCTTTTGCAAGGTTCTTTGCAGTTAATGTTGCCATAACGAATTAATTACCCTTCTTCTGTGCCGGGGTCTGGCCTTTGTTGTTTTTGTCCTGCAGCTGCGACGGCACCAGAACGGTGGTTACGCGCTTGCCTTTGTCGCTGAAAGCCTGCATTTTCTGCTCTTTCACCAGGTAAGTGATCTTATCGCCCTTAATGTTGCTATCGACCTGCTGCAGATAAGCATTACCCGTCAGAACGACAAAATCTTTTGCCAGTTCGTAGTGCATCTGGGAAGCGTGACCTTCAACGGGTTTACCGTTGTCCTGCATCTGGTAGAACGTTGCCGGTTTACCGTATCCGTCAATCACTTCTTTACCTTGTTCGCCGCCCGGACGGGTAACGACCACTTTGTCGGCATTAATTTTGATGGTGCCCTGGGTGACGATGACATTACCGGTAAAGGTAACCACGTTGCCTTGCATATCAAGAGATTGCTGGTCCGATTCAATGTGGATCGGCTGATCAGTGTCTCCGGTTACGGCAAATGCCGGAATGCTGGCGGCCAGAAGTGAGCTGGCAAGCACAAGATTAAGGCTGAGTTTGTTTGTTTTGAATTTCATAGGATGTTCTAACCTTTTCAATCAGCTCGGCGTTCTTGCTGCGTAAGTTGCCGCGCATTTTCAGACCGCTGGAGTTAAATGTTGTTCCGTATAACGTGACGAGGTCTTCAGAGGTAACATCCTGCGTCACCAGATTGATCTGCGCGTTATCCGTCGTGATTCTGCGAAGTTGAGAGTCTGGCACAAGTGCGTTGACTTCAACGTGTCCATATAAATAGAGCATCCGGTCATTGGTCAGCTTGGCTTTATCTGCTTTTACGGACCATGTCGGGATTTTATCCTTATCAAACGTGGTAAGTACCGGCTGCGTAAACCACGAAACGGCCTGATCGGAATAATATTCAACGTGTTGAGCAATCAATCGATAGCTTAGTGCCCCTTCTGGGTTATAGACGAGCGTGTCCGTATGCTCGCTTTTATAGGTGGGATCATTGTTGTTGACGACCACCTGGGCGGTATCGTCTTTTTCGGCCATATTAATGCCGATCATCACCAGAACCGCCAGTGATAGCACAATGATAACCCAACGTCTGGCTTTACTCATATCGATTGCCCTTTGGCTTCATCCAGTTTGCCCTGCGCCAGGAGTAATAAGTCGCAAACTTCGCGCACTGCGCCACGACCGCCAGCAATGCGCGTCACGTAATCGGCGCGCGGGATCAACAGTGGATGGGCATCGGCCACGGCGACGCTTAAACCCACTTTTTCCATTACCGGGCAGTCGATGAGATCATCGCCAACATAAGCCACATTTTCCGGGGCAATCGCCAATTTTTCCAGCAAATCGCTAAAGGCGATCAGTTTGTTTGACTGCCCCTGATACAAGTGAGTGATCCCCAATGTGGCACAACGATCTTCTACCAGTTTAGCCTTTCGCCCGGTAATGATAGCGACTTCAATATCAGAGGTGAGCGCACAACGAATGCCATAACCGTCACGAACATTGAACGCTTTCAGCTCTTCGCCGTTATTGCCCATATAAATCAGGCCATCTGACAGTACGCCATCAACGTCGAGGATCAGCAGACGAATGTTCTCTGCTTTTGCCATAACGTCGGCGCTGACAGGGCCGTAACAGGTCGCAAGCGACGCACCTGCTTTGCTCATTGTTGTTTATCCTTGAATCTTTACACTACGCCTGCACGCAGTAAATCATGCATATGTAACACACCGAGTAAATGGTCGCCATCGGCAACCATCACGGAGGTGATATGGCGGGACTGCATTAAGTTCAGTGCCTCAACGGCCAGAATGCCAGGGCGCACACGTATTCCCCCCGGCGTCATCACATCGGCAATACTTAACTGACGAACATCCACGCCCATATCGAAGACACGGCGTAAATCACCGTCGGTAAAGATGCCTTCAATCATCATATTGTCATCGCAAATGACAGTCATACCAAGATTTTTGCGGGTAACTTCCAGCAATGCGTCACGCAGACTGGCCGTTTTCTTAACATGCGGGATCTCATCGCCCGTATGCATAATATCGTTTACGCGCAGCAGAAGTTTACGACCCAGTGCGCCGCCTGGGTGTGAGAGCGCAAAATCTTCAGCAGTAAAGCCGCGTGCTTTTAACAGCGCGACAGCGAGGGCATCGCCCATAACCAGCGTGGCGGTGGTGCTGCTGGTCGGTGCCAGCCCTAACGGACAGGCTTCTTTCGCTACTTTAACACACAGATGCACATCTGCGGCGCGCGCCATGCTGCTCTCCGGGCGACCGGTGATGCAGATTAACGGTACGTGAAGACGCTTAAGCACTGGAATTAAGGCCGTGATTTCGCTGGATTCACCTGAGTTAGAGATAGCAATCACCACATCCTGTGGGGTGACCATGCCTAAATCACCATGCGCGGCTTCACTAGGATGGACGAAAAATGAAGGTGTACCGGTGCTGGCAAACGTTGCGGCCATTTTGCGCCCGATGTGCCCCGATTTCCCCATCCCCATGACGACAACTTTCCCTTTACACCAGAACATCTTTTCACAGGCAAGCGTGAAATTCTGATTGATGTATTGATCAAGCTCCGCCAGGCATTCACGTTCAATCGCCAGGACTTCTTTACCTGCTTGCTGAAAGTCAAAACCCGGTTGTAACTCTACGTGCGACATAATGCGTTTCCAGTTATTCAACGAGTATTGGCGATAACCAGTACAACATCGCCAGCCATATGATAAATCCGCCAGTTAATAATACCCCTACACCACGGCCCGGTTGCGGGGAGCGCCGCCAGCACAGCAACGCAAAAATAATGCTCACCAGCAACATCACGCTGTAGTCACGACTGTACGCCAGTGGATCAATCTCTCCTGGCGTTATCAGCGCGGGTAAACCCAACACGATGACAATATTAAAAATGTTTGCGCCAATGATATTTCCGACAGCAATGTCGTTTTCACCTTTGCGAACCCCCGCTATTGCGGTTGCCAGTTCCGGCAGACTGGTTCCGATAGCAATTGCCGTCAGACCCATCGTCAACTCGCTGATGGCAAAGTAATTCGCCAGCACCGTGGCGTTATCAACCACCATCCGCGTGGCCACTGGCATGATGATAAGCGCAATGCCGAGCCATAAAAACGCGACGGGCAATCCGCCGTCACGCGGCAGCTCTGCAAGCTGCTCTCTGGTCAGGCTGTCAGTCCCCTGACGTGCAAGTTTAACAATGAACAGCAGCCATAGCACAGCCAGAAAGAGGAGAAAGATACCATCGCTTCGACTAAGTTGTCCGTCATAGAGTACGGAACCGGCCACCACGCTGACCAACAACATTAAGGGTAATTCACGGCGCAGAACATCGGAATGGACGGTAAAAGGACGAACCAGCGCAGCCAGACCGAGGATCAGCAATATATTGATAATGTTTGAGCCGAGGGCTGTACCAACGGCTAAATCGCGTTGTTCGTGCAGAGACGCGGCAAGCGAGACGATGATTTCTGGTAACGATGTACCAATACTGACCACCGTCATGCCGATGATCAGCGGCGGGATGCCAAAGGTTCGGCAAAGAATAGACGCGGCAAAAACCAGGCGGTCGGCACTGTAAACGACCAAAAGTAAACCAACAATTAACAGTGCCGTAGCTAAAAGCATCTAACGTCCTTTCTTCAGGTATACTCGCCGGTCCGCTGAAGATTTTCAGAAAGCCGTAACGGATTCTTAATTTTGACTTTATGCGGCTAAAAAGTAAAACAAATGCCAGCTTTCGCTAACCACGGCGGGTAATATTCTGTAAATATGTTGGGTTCAAGGTTAAATTGAGCGCCATGCTTAGAAAATCAACGCAAGACGAAGGGTGAATTATGGAGCAGTCTGTGGCGAATTTAGTCGATATGCGCGATGTCAGTTTTACGCGTGGCAATCGCTGCATCTTCGATAATATTTCCCTGACCGTGCCGCGAGGGAAGATCACGGCGATCATGGGGCCATCGGGCATCGGTAAAACGACGCTACTCCGTCTGATTGGCGGGCAAATCGCACCAGATCATGGTGAGATCCTTTTCGATGGTGAGAATATTCCGGCGATGTCTCGTTCGCGCCTGTATACAGTGCGTAAACGGATGAGCATGTTATTTCAGTCCGGGGCGTTGTTCACTGATATGAACGTATTTGACAACGTCGCCTATCCACTGCGCGAACATACCCAACTTCCCGCGCCATTGTTGCATAGTACGGTGATGATGAAGCTGGAGGCCGTGGGGCTGCGTGGAGCGGCTAAACTAATGCCTTCTGAACTTTCCGGTGGGATGGCGCGGCGTGCAGCGCTGGCGCGTGCGATTGCGCTGGAGCCGGATCTCATCATGTTTGATGAACCTTTTGTTGGGCAAGATCCCATCACCATGGGCGTACTGGTGAAGCTGATTTCTGAGCTGAACAGCGCGCTGGGCGTGACTTGTGTGGTGGTTTCTCACGATGTGCCGGAAGTGTTAAGTATTGCGGATCACGCCTGGATCCTGGCGGACAAAAAAATTGTCGCTCATGGCAGTGCCCAGGCGTTGCAGACGAATCCTGATCCGCGCGTACGTCAGTTTCTGGACGGGATAGCTGACGGGCCTGTTCCGTTCCGCTATCCTGCCGGCGATTATCACGCTGATCTTTTACCAGGGAGTTAAGCCACTCATGCTGTTAAATGCGCTGGCGTCGCTCGGACATAAAGGGATTAAAACCCTGAGAACGTTCGGGCGGGCCGGGTTAATGTTATTCAATGCGCTGGTCGGCAAACCGGAATTTCGCAAACATGCGCCGCTGCTGGTGCGCCAGCTCTATAATGTCGGCGTCCTGTCGATGCTGATTATTGTAGTTTCTGGCGTGTTCATCGGAATGGTGTTGGGGCTGCAAGGTTATCTGGTTCTGACCACTTATAGCGCGGAAACCAGTCTGGGTATGCTGGTGGCGTTATCGCTACTGCGTGAACTGGGGCCGGTGGTTGCCGCGCTGTTGTTTGCCGGGCGTGCTGGTTCGGCGTTAACCGCAGAAATCGGCCTGATGCGCGCTACAGAGCAACTCTCCAGTATGGAGATGATGGCGGTGGATCCGCTGCGTCGGGTTATTTCTCCCCGTTTCTGGGCTGGGGTTATTTCATTACCACTGTTGACGGTTATCTTCGTCGCCGTGGGGATCTGGGGCGGATCGCTGGTCGGCGTCAGTTGGAAAGGCATTGATAGCGGGTTCTTCTGGTCGGCAATGCAAAATGCCGTCGACTGGCGTATGGATCTGGTCAACTGTCTGATTAAGAGCGTGGTGTTCGCCATCACGGTGACGTGGATTTCGTTGTTTAACGGCTACGACGCCATCCCGACGTCTGCCGGGATTAGCCGGGCAACCACTCGCACCGTTGTCCACTCGTCTCTGGCTGTTCTGGGGCTGGATTTTGTGCTGACCGCATTGATGTTTGGGAATTGAGTTCATGCAAACGAAAAAAAATGAAATTTGGGTGGGTATCTTTTTATTAGCAGCACTGCTGGCGGCGCTGTTTGTTTGCCTGAAGGCGGCGAACGTGACGTCCATACGTACAGAATCGACCTACACGCTTTATGCGACGTTCGATAACATTGGCGGCCTGAAAGCGCGCTCTCCGGTCAGCATTGGTGGTGTTGTTGTGGGCCGGGTGGCGGATATTACGCTGGACCCGAAAACCTATCTGCCGCGCGTAACGCTGGAAATTGAACAACGTTATAACCACATTCCTGATACCAGTTCGCTGAGCATTCGTACTTCCGGCCTGCTGGGAGAACAATATCTGGCATTAAACGTCGGTTTTGAAGACCCGGAACTGGGGACTGCTATCCTGAAGGATGGCGATACAATTCAGGACACCAAGTCTGCGATGGTGCTGGAAGATCTCATTGGTCAGTTCCTTTACGGTAGTAAAGGCGATGACAATAAGAATAGTGGCGATGCGCCAGCTGCTGCGCCAGGTAATAATGAAACCACTGAACCTGTGGGTACAACGAAATAATTTCAGGAGAACCGACGCATGTTTAAACGTTTAATGATGGTCGCTTTGCTGGTGATTGCACCTCTGAGTGCGGCAACCGCGGCAGACCAGACCAATCCTTATAAGCTGATGGACGAGGCGGCGCAGAAAACGTTCGATCGCCTGAAGAATGAGCAACCGCAAATTCGGGCCAACCCGGATTATCTGCGTACCATTGTTGATCAGGAACTGCTGCCATACGTACAGGTGAAATACGCCGGTGCGCTGGTGCTGGGCCAGTATTACAAGAGTGCGACCCCTGCTCAACGTGAAGCCTACTTTGCCGCTTTCCGTGAGTACCTGAAGCAGGCTTACGGTCAGGCGCTGGCGATGTATCACGGTCAAACCTATCAGATTGCGCCAGAACAGCCGCTGGGCGATAAAACCATTGTGCCTATTCGCGTTACCATTATTGACCCGAATGGCCGTCCGCCGGTGCGTCTGGACTTCCAGTGGCGTAAAAACTCCCAGACGGGAAACTGGCAAGCTTACGACATGATTGCTGAAGGCGTCAGTATGATCACCACCAAACAAAACGAGTGGGGAACGCTGCTGCGTACCAAAGGTATCGACGGCCTGACTGCGCAACTGAAATCGATTTCTCAACAGAAAATCACTCTGGAAGAGAAAAAATAATGAGCGAGTCACTGAGCTGGATGCAGACGGGTGACACGCTGGCGTTATCCGGAGAGCTGGATCAGGACGTTCTGCTACCGCTTTGGGAAATGCGTGAGGAAGCGGTGAAGGGGATTACCTGCATCGATCTTAGCCGTGTGTCCCGCGTGGATACGGGGGGACTGGCACTGCTGCTCCATCTTATCGATCTGGCGAAAAAGCAGGGCAACAACGTGACGCTTCAGGGGGTAAACGACAAAGTGTATACCCTCGCGAAATTGTATAATTTGCCTGCTGATGTTCTGCCTCGTTAAATTTTTTCAGGCCGGATATGGCGTTAACCGCCTGTCCGGCAAACCTGCCTGCAAGTCGAGCCTTGTCTGATTTATCAGCGAGGCTTTTTGCTTATTTATGCCAGCGCAACTTTGCTCTAAGATGTTTCGCTGGTTTATTAACTGATGATTGAAGATCCCATGGAAAATAATGAAATTCAGAGCGTGTTGATGAACGCTCTCTCCCTCCAGGAAGTCCACGTTTCCGGCGATGGCAGTCACTTTCAGGTTATTGCCGTGGGTGAGTTGTTTGACGGTATGAGTCGGGTTAAAAAACAGCAGACGGTCTATGGCCCGCTGATGGAATATATTGCGGATAACCGCATTCATGCTGTGTCGATCAAAGCGTATACCCCTGCGGAGTGGGCGCGCGATCGCAAACTGAACGGCTTTTGAGCTATGGGCGATTCGCCGGTAGCGGATATGAATTGTTAACTGAGAACAAACTAAATGGATAAATTTCGTGTTCAGGGGCCAACGAAGCTCCAGGGCGAAGTCACAATTTCCGGCGCTAAAAATGCTGCTCTGCCTATTCTTTTTGCCGCACTACTGGCGGAAGAACCGGTAGAGATCCAGAACGTCCCGAAACTGAAAGACGTCGATACATCAATGAAACTGCTAAGCCAGCTGGGTGCGAAAGTAGAACGTAATGGTTCTGTGCATATTGATGCCCGCGACGTTAATGTATTCTGCGCACCTTACGATCTGGTTAAAACCATGCGTGCTTCTATCTGGGCGCTGGGGCCGCTGGTAGCGCGCTTTGGTCAGGGGCAAGTTTCACTACCTGGCGGTTGTACGATCGGTGCTCGTCCGGTTGATCTACACATTTCTGGCCTCGAACAATTAGGCGCGACCATCAAACTGGAAGAAGGTTACGTTAAAGCTTCCGTCGATGGTCGTCTGAAAGGCGCACATATCGTGATGGATAAAGTCAGCGTTGGCGCAACGGTGACCATCATGTGTGCTGCAACCCTGGCGGAAGGCACCACGATTATTGAAAACGCAGCGCGTGAACCGGAAATCGTCGATACCGCGAACTTCCTGATTACGCTGGGTGCGAAAATTAGCGGTCAGGGCACCGATCGTATCGTCATCGAAGGTGTGGAACGTTTAGGCGGCGGTGTCTATCGCGTGCTGCCGGATCGTATCGAAACCGGTACTTTCCTGGTGGCGGCGGCGATCTCTCGTGGCAAAATTATCTGCCGTAACGCGCAGCCAGATACTCTGGACGCCGTGCTGGCGAAACTGCGTGATGCTGGAGCGGACATCGAAGTCGGCGAAGACTGGATTAGCCTGGATATGCATGGCAAACGTCCGAAGGCTGTTAACGTACGTACCGCGCCGCATCCGGCATTCCCGACCGATATGCAGGCCCAGTTCACGCTGTTGAACCTGGTGGCTGAAGGGACCGGGTTCATCACCGAAACGGTCTTTGAAAACCGCTTTATGCATGTGCCAGAGCTGAGCCGTATGGGCGCGCACGCCGAAATCGAAAGCAATACCGTTATTTGTCATGGTGTTGAAAAACTTTCTGGTGCACAGGTTATGGCAACCGATCTGCGTGCATCAGCAAGCCTGGTGCTGGCTGGCTGTATTGCGGAAGGGACGACGGTGGTTGATCGTATTTATCACATCGATCGTGGCTACGAACGCATTGAAGACAAACTGCGCGCTTTAGGTGCAAATATTGAGCGTGTGAAAGGCGAGTAATCGTCTGAGAGCTGGCAGCCCCGTTCGCGGGGCTACCGCCAGACCACTCATTTTTTCGGTTTAGTGTAGCTACGCATCAACTGCGTTCTGTCGATAAACTCATGGGTCTGCGGATCATGGTAGCGTGATGGCCAGATAACCCAGGGGTCAGTTCCCAGGGCTTTCGCAATAATCATCTCTCCTTTCGGCCATGGGCGCGATAATGCGTTTGCCAGCGTTGAGGAACTCAAACCATTTCTGCGAGATTCCGCCGCCATTGACGTTCCTTTCTTGCGCAAACCTGCAATGATGTCAGCGGGATGCCAGTCAATGAAATTACTTTCCATCTTTCCTCACTCCTTAAGTTAGTCGCTTTCATTCAGAACACTTCTTCTGTCGGGCATCACTATACTCCTGATGGCCTATTGCGCTAAAAAGTTCCTGTAAAGAGTGTGAATATTCAGAATATATAAAGATTCATCGCCCTTTTTTTCAGGTGTTATAGCGCTGAATTAGTGTTTTTATGGAATTTACTGGAATCATCCCGCGCACTGCGCGGGATGAAGGGAGGGGATTAACGATCGCGTTGAACAGCGATGTGCGCGAGGCCGATGAGTGCTTCTCGCCAAGGGGTGTCCGGGAGCACCTGTAACGCTGCGATGGCTTTGTCTGCTTCTTCCTCGGCGCGCTGACGCGTCCATTCAAGAGATCCACAAGCGTTCATTGCTTCCAGAACCGGTTCCAGAAGATGGCGACCGTTACCTTGTTCGATGGCGGTACGGATCATCTGTGCCTGTTCTGGTGTGCCATGATGCATCGCATGCAGCAGCGGCAGCGTCGGTTTACCTTCGTTCAGATCGTCGCCGACGTTTTTACCTAACTGTTCGCCATCGGCATTGTAATCGAGTAAATCGTCGATCAACTGGAAAGCAGTGCCGAGATAGCGCCCATAATCCTGCAGGCCTTTCTCCTCCTCCGGCGTACAGCCAGCCAGAATCCCGGAACACTGCGCGGCAGCCTCAAACAGACGCGCGGTTTTGCTATAGATAACGCGCATGTAGTTTTCTTCAGTGATGTCCGGATCGTTAACGTTCATCAGTTGCAGAACTTCACCTTCTGCGATGACGTTTACAGCTTCTGACATGACTTCCAGCACTTTGAGTGAACCGAGGCTGGTCATCATCTGGAACGCGCGGGTATAAATAAAATCGCCTACCAGCACGCTGGCGGCATTGCCAAATGCGGCGTTGGCGGTAGCTTTACCCCTGCGCATATCTGATTCATCCACAACGTCGTCGTGTAGCAGAGTCGCCGTGTGGATAAACTCGATCAGGGCAGCAATGGTGACATGCGCATTTCCCTCATAGCCAACAGCTCGTGCAGCCAGTACAGCAATCATCGGACGAATACGTTTACCGCCGCCGCTGACGATGTAATAGCCTAACTGATTGATCAGTTGGACGTCGGAATTAAGCTGCTCAAGGATTGCCGCATTAACACCCGCCATATCTTGCGCGGTTAACTCATTGATTTTTTCTAAATTCATCGCAAAAGCCGGGCTTTTCGCCCCGATTACCTTACTGTGAACAAAGGCAACTTAGGGTTTATGGTTAGGAATATAGGGTAATTGTACTGAAAAAATGGCACAGATAAACGTTACCGTACAAGTTGTGTTTTTTTTCTTCGTGTATTGACTGTAGCACTTGTCAAAGGCGTGCGTTTTGCGTAATATTCGCGCCCTATTGTGAATATTTATAGCGCACTTTGAATCATTGAAAAGGTGTGCGCGGAAGCGGAGTTTTATATGTACGCGGTTTTCCAAAGTGGTGGTAAACAACACCGAGTAAGCGAAGGTCAGACCGTTCGCCTGGAAAAGCTGGACATCGCAACTGGCGAAACTGTTGAGTTCGCTGAAGTGCTGATGATCGCAAACGGTGAAGAAGTCAAAATCGGCGTTCCTTTCGTTGATGGCGGCGTAATCAAAGCTGAAGTTGTTGCTCACGGTCGTGGCGAGAAAGTTAAAATCGTTAAGTTTCGTCGTCGTAAACACTATCGTAAGCAGCAGGGCCATCGTCAGTGGTTCACTGATGTGAAAATTACTGGCATCAGCGCCTAAGACCTGAGGAGAGATTTCAAATGGCACATAAAAAGGCTGGCGGCTCCACACGTAACGGTCGCGATTCAGAAGCTAAACGCCTGGGCGTTAAGCGTTTCGGTGGCGAATCCGTTCTGGCGGGTAGCATCATCGTTCGTCAACGTGGTACCAAATTCCACGCTGGCGCTAACGTAGGTTGCGGTCGTGACCACACTCTGTTTGCTAAAGCAGACGGTAAAGTGAAATTCGAAGTTAAAGGCCCGAAAAACCGTAAATTTATCAGCATCGAAGCTGAATAAGTTTTTCGCGTCCCGGTAACGGATGAAAGCCCCGCAACACGTTGCGGGGCTTTTTACATTCGATAACCGGTAAAAATGCGCATGGTGCGACGTTAATCCGCAAATGCGCTTTGCAGGGAATACGGTATGAAGCAGCAGGCAGGCATTGGCATTCTTTTGGCGCTTACCACAGCAATTTGCTGGGGGGCGTTGCCAATCGCAATGAAGCAGGTGCTGGAGGTGATGGAACCTCCGACAATCGTGTTTTACCGTTTCTTGATGGCGAGTATTGGCCTTGGTGCCATTCTTGCGGTGAAGAAGAGGTTGCCGCCATTACGCGTGTTTCGTAAGCCACGCTGGTTGATTTTGTTGGCAGTGGCGACCGCCGGGCTGTTTGGGAACTTCATCCTGTTCAGCTCATCCTTGCAATACCTGAGTCCGACCGCTTCGCAGGTGATTGGGCAACTCTCGCCAGTTGGCATGATGGTTGCCAGCGTATTTATCCTGAAAGAGAAAATGCGCAGCACTCAGGTTGTAGGGGCATTGATGCTCCTGAGCGGTCTGGTGATGTTTTTTAACACCAGTCTGGTCGAGATATTTACAAAGCTCACCGATTACACCTGGGGAGTTATCTTTGGGGTCGGTGCGGCGACGGTTTGGGTGAGTTATGGCGTGGCGCAAAAGGTTTTATTGCGTCGGCTGGCCTCACCGCAGATCCTGTTTTTACTGTACACTTTATGTACAATCGCGCTCTTCCCTCTGGCAAAGCCTGGAGTGATAGCGCAGCTTAGCCACTGGCAGCTCGCATGTTTAATTTTTTGCGGACTGAATACCTTGGTAGGATATGGCGCCTTGGCGGAAGCGATGGCTCGCTGGCAGGCAGCTCAGGTGAGCGCGATCATCACGCTCACCCCACTGTTTACGCTGTTTTTTTCAGATCTTTTATCACTGGCCTGGCCCGATTTCTTCGCCAGACCGATGTTAAACCTTTTAGGTTATCTCGGTGCGTTTGTCGTGGTTGCGGGCGCGATGTATTCCGCCATTGGTCATCGTATTTGGGGCGGATTACGTAAGCATACAACGGTGGTATCGCAACCCCGCGCAGGCGAATGATTTACGGAGAATAAAATGAAGTTTGTTGATGAAGCATCGATTCTGGTCGTTGCAGGTGATGGCGGTAATGGTTGCGTGAGCTTCCGCCGCGAAAAGTATATTCCGAAAGGCGGCCCGGATGGCGGCGACGGCGGTGATGGTGGTGACGTATGGATGGAAGCCGACGAGAACCTGAACACGCTTATCGATTATCGTTTTGAAAAATCTTTCCGTGCAGAGCGCGGTCAGAACGGCGCAAGCCGCGATTGTACCGGTAAGCGCGGTAAAGACGTGACGATTAAAGTGCCGGTAGGTACGCGTGTAATCGACCAGGGTACTGGTGAAACCATGGGTGATATGACTAAACACGGTCAGCGTCTGCTGGTTGCTAAGGGCGGCTGGCACGGTCTGGGCAATACCCGTTTCAAATCGTCAGTTAACCGTACACCACGGCAGAAAACTAACGGTACGCCGGGCGATAAGCGTGAGCTGCTGCTGGAGCTGATGCTGCTGGCTGACGTCGGTATGTTGGGGATGCCAAACGCGGGTAAATCGACCTTTATTCGTGCGGTATCGGCGGCTAAACCGAAAGTGGCGGATTATCCGTTTACCACTCTGGTGCCAAGTCTGGGTGTGGTACGAATGGACAACGAAAAGAGCTTCGTTGTTGCCGATATTCCAGGACTGATTGAAGGCGCTGCGGAAGGCGCAGGTCTGGGCATTCGCTTCCTGAAGCACCTGGAACGTTGCCGCGTCCTGTTGCACCTCATCGATATCGATCCGATTGACGGCACCGATCCGGTTGAAAACGCGCGTATTATTATCAGCGAGCTGGAAAAATACAGCCAGGATCTGGCGGCGAAACCGCGTTGGTTAGTCTTCAACAAGATCGATCTGCTGGATAAGGCAGAAGCCGAAGAGAAAGCGAAAGCGATCGCTGAAGCGCTGGGCTGGGAAGATAAATATTATCTGATCTCTGCGGCGAGCGGACTGGGCGTGAAAGATCTCTGCTGGGATGTGATGACCTTTATCATTGAAAACCCGGTCGTGCAGGCTGAAGAAGCGAAACAGCCAGAGAAAGTCGAATTCATGTGGGATGATTATCACCGTCAGCAGCTTGAAGAGATTGCTGAAGAGGATGATGAAGACTGGGATGACGACTGGGACGAAGACGACGAAGAAGGCGTTGAGTTCATTTACAAGCGTTAATCACTAATGACCAATGCCAAATAAGCCTGATGCGCTACACTTATCAGGCCTACAAGATGATTGCAATATATTGAATTTGCACGATTTTGTAGGCCGGATAAGGCGTTCACGCCGCATCCGGCATAAACAAAGCGCACTTTGTCAATAATCTGAAACCCCGGCCATGCGCCGGGGTTTCTTTTTGACTAATTGTTCTGATAAATATCTTTGTACAAACGGCTTTCAAAACGCACTAACGGAATACGGCGATTACGCTGATCCGCGGGTTTTACTGCATAGCCAGAAAGATATTGTACAAATGCCATTCGTTGCCCGCTCGCTGTGGTAATGAATCCCGCCAGGTTATATACCCCCTGCAACGAACCGGTTTTCGCTGAGACTTTGCCATCCACGCCCGCCTGATGCAGACCTGCACGGTACTGCAAAGAGCCGTCATAGCCCGCAAGCGGCAGCATGGAGATAAAGTTAAGTTCATTGTCGTGTTGGGCAATGTATTGCAGCACCTGCATCATGGTGGCGGGGGCAATCAGGTTATGCCGCGAAAGCCCTGAACCATCGGCAATAATGGTGTTACCAATATCGACACCGGCTTGCTGGCGCAGGATCTGACGCACGGCGTCCGACCCAGCCCGCCATGTTCCAGGCACATTGAAGCGCGCATGGCCGATCATGCGGAAAACCGTATCGGCGATCATGTTGTCCGACTTTTTCAGCATAATCTTAAGCAGATCGTGCAGCGGGGCCGACTGTTTACTGGCAACTACCGTTCCAGGTTCGTTAACCTGAGTCTGGCGCAGCAGTGTTCCGCTCCAGGTGATACCCGCCTGTTTTAACTCATCTTTCAGAATTGCACCGGCATAGCTGGCTCCATCCTGCACGCCAAAAGCCAACGGGAGCGGCTCAGAACGTTGTGGCAGGCATCCCGTCAGCGTAAAGCGGTTCAGGTCGCCTGGCACCACATCCAGTTCGCAGTATTGCGCTTCGGCAGAACCACGGGGGAGGGTGCGTACCTGGCTGAACATCGTAACGGGGTAATAAGATGCCACGCGTATAAAAGCCATATCACCAGGCTTTGGGGCACTGTAGAGCGAGACGGAGAAACAGTTGCGGTCAACTATGGCGGCAGCAGGCGGAGCGCTAAAGCATTGTGTCATGTCATTCCATGGCCAGCCGGGGGCTTTATCGTGGCTGGCGAAAATGGAGGTATCTATCAACACATTGCCATCGATTTGGTTGACGCCAGATTTTTTCAAAGTCGCGACCATATTGCGAATATCCTGACGTTTTAACGTCGGATCGGCACCAAATCGCGCCACTAAGTCACCCTTAAGTACGCCGTTTTCCACATTGCCTTTGGTTTCAAGCGTCGTGGTGAAACGAAAATCGGGGCCGAGTTGAATCAACGCCGCCAGCGCAGTAATCACTTTCTGGGTACTGGCGGGCAGCGCCATCTGCTGACTGTGGTAATCAATAGCGGGGGCCGACGCACCGACTTTTTGCACCATCAGGGCAAGGTTGGCACCTGCGGGGAGTTGAGTAACGTACTCATCAACATTCGCGGCCTGAACACTGAACGCTATACAGCTGGTCAATCCGATGATAAATCTGGAAAATCGCATAATCTCGCGCTAACAACCTGGAATCGAGCCGTCATACTACGGCGCAACGCCCTATAAAGTAAACGATGACCCTTCGGGAACTTCAGGGTAAAATGACCATCAAAATGTGAATTGTAGCTGACCTGGGACTTGTACCCGGGTCGGTATTTTTTTGCTTCTGGTCCCGGTGAGGAGTTATGCCGGGCAGGCCGAACAGCCGGGGTGGGTGAAGACTTGCCCCATCAGGAATATTCAAGAGGTATAACAAATGCAAGCTATTCCGATGACCTTACGCGGCGCTGAAAAATTACGCGAAGAGCTGGATTTTCTGAAATCTGTGCGCCGTCCTGAAATCATTGCTGCTATCGCGGAAGCGCGTGAGCATGGCGACCTGAAAGAAAACGCCGAATACCACGCAGCTCGTGAACAGCAGGGCTTCTGCGAAGGCCGTATCAAAGACATCGAAGCCAAGCTGTCAAACGCGCAGGTGATTGATGTCACCAAAATGCCCAACAATGGGCGCGTTATTTTTGGTGCTACCGTAACGGTGCTGAATCTGGATTCTGACGAAGAACAGACTTATCGCATCGTTGGCGATGACGAAGCTGACTTTAAACAAAACCTGATTTCTGTAAACTCGCCTATTGCTCGTGGCCTGATCGGCAAAGAAGAAGATGATGTTGTGGTCATCAAAACGCCGGGCGGCGAAGTAGAATTTGAAGTAATTAAGGTGGAATACCTGTAAGAATTACCCAATACTCAAGATGTTGATGTATTGTAAAGAAAGGAAAAAGGCCGCTCTGCGGCCTTTTATCAACGAACAGAGCGTGGCATTTTGCTCTCCTGCCTGCGGAAAACCCCTCGTTTTACACAGCAAATGTGTGTAACTTTAGGATAATCTTAGCGTGGCAGCGAGATTTTACGTTTTTTAGTTGGGCGATAAAGCACCAGCGTTTTACCGATGACCTGTACATTACAGGCGCCGGTTTCGCGCACGATAGCTTCCACGATCAAGGTTTTTGTTTCGCGATCTTCGGTGGCGATTTTCACCTTGATGAGTTCATGGTGCTCTAACGCTTGTTCAATCTCGGCCAGCACCCCTTCGGTCAAACCATTACTGCCAAGCAGAACAACTGGCTTGAGCGGATGTGCCAGACCTTTCAGGTGCTGTTTTTGTTTAGTACTCAGATTCATCGTATTTTTTGCTTACGTTGGGATTGAAAACGGGTCATTCTACCGCCATCTCCCATATATCACCAAATAGGCGCGTAAAAATTTACGCAATTGGTTACGATGAGTTATCCCCATGGGAAAGTTAAATGACAGGTAAGAAGCGTTCTGCCAGCTCCAGCCGCTGGCTTCAGGAACACTTTAGCGATAAATATGTTCAACAGGCACAGAAAAAGGGATTACGTTCCCGTGCCTGGTTTAAACTTGATGAAATACAGCAAAGTGACAAACTCTTTAAACCGGGAATGACGGTTGTCGACCTTGGTGCTGCTCCGGGTGGTTGGTCACAATATGTGGTCACCCAAATTGGCGGCAAAGGCCGCATCATCGCTTGCGATCTTTTACCTATGGATCCTATCGTTGGTGTGGACTTTCTTCAGGGCGATTTTCGTGATGAACTGGTGATGAAAGCACTGCTGGAGCGCGTTGGCGACAGCAAAGTCCAGGTTGTCATGTCCGATATGGCACCAAACATGAGCGGAACACCGGCGGTGGATATCCCCCGTGCCATGTATCTGGTGGAACTGGCGCTAGAAATGTGTCGTGATGTATTAGCGCCAGGTGGCAGTTTTGTAGTGAAGGTGTTCCAGGGCGAAGGTTTCGATGAGTATCTAAGGGAAATTCGCTCCCTGTTTACGAAGGTCAAAGTTCGTAAGCCGGACTCTTCTCGTGCACGTTCGCGAGAAGTGTATATTGTAGCGACCGGGCGTAAACCCTAACCGGGAGATTTCAGACGAAAGTTTGAAAGATGCTGGATATAGAGTATCCTGACGCTGTTTTTAACACAGTTGTAATAAGAGGTTAATCCCTTGAGTGACATGGCGAAAAACCTAATACTCTGGCTGGTCATTGCCGTTGTGCTGATGTCAGTATTCCAGAGCTTTGGGCCCAGCGAGTCTAATGGCCGTAAGGTGGATTACTCTACCTTCCTACAAGAGGTCAATAACGACCAGGTTCGTGAAGCGCGTATCAACGGACGTGAAATCAACGTTACCAAGAAAGATAGTAACCGTTATACCACTTACATTCCGGTTCAGGATCCGAAATTACTGGATAACCTGTTGACCAAGAACGTCAAGGTTGTCGGTGAACCGCCTGAAGAACCAAGCCTGCTGGCTTCTATCTTCATCTCCTGGTTCCCGATGCTGTTGCTGATTGGTGTCTGGATCTTCTTCATGCGTCAAATGCAGGGCGGCGGTGGCAAAGGTGCCATGTCGTTTGGTAAGAGCAAAGCGCGCATGCTGACGGAAGATCAGATCAAAACGACCTTTGCTGACGTTGCGGGCTGCGACGAAGCAAAAGAAGAAGTTGCTGAACTGGTAGAGTATCTGCGCGAGCCGAGCCGCTTCCAGAAACTCGGCGGTAAGATCCCGAAAGGCGTCCTGATGGTCGGTCCTCCGGGTACCGGTAAAACGTTGCTGGCGAAAGCGATTGCAGGCGAAGCGAAAGTTCCGTTCTTTACTATCTCCGGTTCTGACTTCGTAGAAATGTTCGTCGGTGTGGGTGCATCCCGTGTTCGTGACATGTTCGAACAGGCGAAGAAAGCGGCACCGTGCATCATCTTTATCGATGAAATCGACGCCGTAGGCCGCCAGCGTGGCGCTGGTCTGGGCGGTGGTCACGATGAACGTGAACAGACTCTGAACCAGATGCTGGTTGAGATGGATGGCTTCGAAGGTAACGAAGGTATCATCGTTATCGCCGCGACTAACCGTCCGGACGTTCTCGACCCGGCCCTGTTGCGTCCTGGCCGTTTCGACCGCCAGGTTGTGGTCGGCTTGCCAGATGTTCGCGGTCGTGAGCAGATCCTGAAAGTTCACATGCGTCGCGTACCATTGGCACCCGATATCGACGCGGCAATCATTGCCCGTGGTACTCCTGGTTTCTCCGGTGCTGACCTGGCGAACCTGGTGAACGAAGCGGCACTGTTCGCTGCTCGTGGCAACAAACGCGTTGTGTCGATGGTTGAGTTCGAGAAAGCGAAAGACAAAATCATGATGGGTGCGGAACGTCGCTCCATGGTGATGACGGAAGCGCAGAAAGAATCAACGGCTTACCACGAAGCGGGTCATGCGATTATCGGTCGCCTGGTGCCGGAACACGATCCGGTGCATAAAGTGACGATTATCCCACGCGGTCGTGCGCTGGGTGTGACTTTCTTCTTGCCTGAGGGCGACGCAATCAGCGCCAGCCGTCAGAAACTGGAAAGCCAGATTTCTACGCTGTACGGTGGTCGTCTGGCAGAAGAGATCATCTACGGGCCGGAACATGTTTCTACCGGTGCGTCCAACGATATTAAAGTTGCGACCAACCTGGCACGTAACATGGTGACTCAGTGGGGCTTCTCTGAGAAATTGGGTCCACTGCTGTACGCGGAAGAAGAAGGTGAAGTATTCCTCGGCCGTAGCGTAGCGAAAGCGAAACATATGTCCGATGAAACTGCACGTATCATCGACCAGGAAGTGAAAGCACTGATTGAGCGTAACTATAATCGTGCGCGTCAGCTTCTGACCGACAATATGGATATTCTGCATGCGATGAAAGATGCTCTCATGAAATATGAGACTATCGACGCACCGCAGATTGATGACCTGATGGCACGTCGCGATGTACGTCCGCCAGCGGGCTGGGAAGAACCAGGCGCTTCTAACAATTCTGGCGACAATGGTAGTCCAAAGGCTCCTCGTCCGGTTGATGAACCGCGTACGCCGAACCCGGGTAACACCATGTCAGAGCAGTTAGGCGACAAGTAAGTTCCCGCATCAGATGACTGTATTTGTACCGAAAACCCCGGGGCGTGCTCCGGGGTTTTTTCTTATCAATTCATACCAGGGATAACATCATGAAACTCTTTGCCCAGGGTACTTCACTGGACCTTAGCCATCCTCACGTAATGGGGATCCTCAACGTCACGCCTGATTCCTTTTCGGATGGTGGCACGCATAACTCGCTGATAGATGCGGTGAAACATGCGAATCTGATGATCAATGCTGGCGCGACGATCATTGACGTTGGTGGCGAGTCCACGCGCCCAGGGGCGGCGGAAGTTAGCGTTGAAGAAGAGTTGCAACGTGTTATTCCTGTGGTTGAGGCAATTGCTCAACGCTTCGAAGTCTGGATCTCGGTCGATACATCCAAACCAGAAGTCATCCGTGAGTCAGCGAAAGTTGGCGCTCACATTATTAATGATATCCGCTCCCTTTCCGAACCTGGCGCTCTGGAGGCGGCTGCAGAAACCGGTTTACCGGTTTGTCTGATGCATATGCAGGGAAATCCAAAAACCATGCAGGAAGCTCCGAAGTATGACGATGTCTTTGCAGAAGTGAATCGCTACTTTATTGAGCAAATAGCACGTTGCGAGCAGGCGGGTATCGCAAAAGAGAAATTGTTGCTCGACCCCGGATTCGGTTTCGGTAAAAATCTCTCCCATAACTATTCATTACTGGCGCGCCTGGCTGAATTTCACCATTTCAACCTGCCGCTGTTGGTGGGTATGTCACGAAAATCGATGATTGGGCAGCTGCTGAACGTGGGGCCGTCCGAGCGCCTGAGCGGTAGTCTGGCCTGTGCGGTCATTGCCGCAATGCAAGGCGCGCACATCATTCGTGTTCATGACGTCAAAGAAACCGTAGAAGCGATGCGGGTGGTGGAAGCCACTCTGTCTGCAAAGGAAAACAAACGCTATGAGTAATCGTAAATATTTCGGTACCGATGGGATTCGTGGTCGTGTAGGGGATGCGCCGATCACACCTGATTTTGTGCTTAAGCTGGGTTGGGCCGCGGGTAAAGTGCTGGCGCGCCACGGCTCCCGTAAGATTATTATTGGTAAAGACACGCGTATTTCTGGCTATATGCTGGAGTCAGCACTGGAAGCGGGTCTGGCGGCAGCGGGCCTTTCCGCACTCTTCACTGGCCCGATGCCAACACCGGCCGTGGCTTATCTGACGCGTACCTTCCGCGCAGAGGCCGGAATTGTGATATCTGCATCGCATAACCCGTTCTACGATAATGGGATTAAATTCTTCTCTATCGACGGCACTAAACTGCCGGATGCGGTAGAAGAGGCCATCGAAGCGGAAATGGAAAAGGAGATCAGCTGCGTTGATTCGGCAGAACTGGGTAAAGCCAGCCGTATCGTTGATGCCGCGGGTCGCTATATCGAGTTTTGCAAAGCCACGTTCCCGAACGAACTTAGCCTCAGTGAACTGAAGATTGTGGTGGATTGTGCAAACGGTGCGACTTATCACATCGCGCCGAACGTGCTGCGCGAACTGGGGGCGAACGTTATCGCTATCGGTTGTGAGCCAAACGGTGTAAACATCAATGCCGAAGTGGGGGCTACCGACGTTCGCGTGCTCCAGGCTCGTGTGCTGGCTGAAAAAGCGGATCTCGGTATTGCCTTCGACGGCGACGGCGATCGCGTGATTATGGTTGACCATGAAGGCAATAAAGTCGATGGCGATCAGATCATGTATATCATCGCGCGTGAAGGTCTTCGTCAGGGCCAGCTGCGTGGTGGCGCTGTGGGTACATTGATGAGCAACATGGGGCTTGAACTGGCGCTGAAACAGTTAGGAATTCCATTTGCGCGCGCGAAAGTGGGTGACCGCTACGTACTGGAAAAAATGCAGGAGAAAGGCTGGCGTATCGGTGCAGAGAATTCCGGTCATGTGATCCTGCTGGATAAAACCACTACCGGTGACGGCATCGTTGCTGGCTTGCAGGTGCTGGCGGCGATGGCACGTAACCATATGAGCCTGCACGACCTTTGCAGCGGCATGAAAATGTTCCCGCAGATTCTGGTTAACGTACGTTACACCGCAGGTAGCGGCGATCCGCTTGAGCATGAGTCAGTTAAAGCCGTGACCGCAGAGGTTGAAGCTGCGCTGGGCAACCGTGGACGCGTGTTGCTGCGTAAATCCGGCACCGAACCGTTAATTCGCGTGATGGTGGAAGGCGAAGACGAAGCGCAGGTGACTGAATTTGCACACCGCATCGCCGATGCAGTAAAAGCCGTTTAAAGCGTTAGATAACTGGCTAAAAAGGCGGCGATTGTCGCCTTTTTTCTCGGCGAACACATCGGTTTTGCTGTTTTTTTCCGCAGTTGATACAATGCGATAAAATTGCCCTTGCGAAGGTCATTCGCTTTGGTTAGTATTCACACCCGCTTCAGTGGGAAAGATTAAAAACTCCCGCTTTATTGGTTGAAGCATTGGTACGCGGCAACTCCGCAAGGAACAGGTTGATTATGTACGAAGCTCTTTTAGTAGTTTTCCTTATTGTGGCAATTGGCCTTGTTGGTCTGATCATGCTGCAGCAAGGTAAAGGCGCTGATATGGGAGCCTCCTTCGGAGCAGGCGCTTCCGCTACGCTGTTTGGTTCAAGTGGTTCTGGTAACTTCATGACCCGCATGACGGCGCTGCTGGCAACGTTATTCTTCATCATCAGTCTGGTGCTGGGTAACATCAATAGCAACAAAACCAATAGAGGTAGCGAATGGGAAAATCTGAGTGCACCGGCGAAAACCGAACAAACTCAGCCAGCTGCTCCGGCTAAGCCGACCAGCGATATCCCGAACTAAAAAGTAGTATCCGTGCCGAGGTGGTGGAATTGGTAGACACGCTACCTTGAGGTGGTAGTGCCCAATAGGGCTTACGGGTTCAAGTCCCGTCCTCGGTACCAAATTCCAGAAAAGAGACGCTGAAAAGCGTCTCTTTTCGTTTTGGTCCTGGTCTGATGAATGGTTGTCAGGTATCTGTATCTCGTCCAGTTGCTTTACTCGTAGCTGGTACCTTGAAACGATGGTGCCGGTACGCCTTAGTTATAAACTTTTCCCTACTGCTGACATAATTGGCACTTTATTGTGTCAACTCCAGTTCCGGTACGAATACGGATATGTTTACTTCTCGATAAACCATCCTGCTCCTGTCAGTATAACTACTGATGGCTACGTTCTGCGTAATGTTTAGAGACGCATTGATAATGTTATTTAATTACTGAGAACGCAATGGTCGCATCATTTAAAAAGAAAAAACTAACAGTGTTTCGGTCTGATATGGTTCAGAGTTGAAAAACATGTCTGATATAAAATTGAACATTGTTGATAATTGTTTATATTGGTTGTGAACTTGGATTTCTGGATGACAGTATTCAACAAATTTGCTAGAAGATTTTAAATCTCATTGGTTGTTGTATCTTTGTGTTATTGTTTTTGGTATTACGAACTTAGTCGCCTCTTCCGGAGCGCATATGGTTCAGCGATTGCTGTTCTTCGTCCTGACCATCCTGGTTGTTAAACGTATATCATCCCTTCCGCTTCGCCTGCTTGTTGCCGCACCATTTGTGTTACTGACTGCGGCAGACATGAGTATTAGCCTCTATTCATGGTGTACCTTTGGTACAACTTTCAATGATGGATTTGCGATTAGTGTGCTGCAGAGTGATCCGGATGAAGTTGTGAAAATGCTGGGGATGTATATCCCTTATCTATGTGCTTTTGCTTTTTTATCCCTTTTTTTTTTGGCAGTAATAATAAAATATGATGTTTCCTTGCCGACAAAAAAAGTGACAGGAATATTATTGCTGATTGTCATTTCGGGCAGTTTATTTTCCGCTTGTCAATTTGCTTATAAAGATGCAAAAAATAAAAAAGCGTTCAGTCCATATATACTAGCGTCGTGATTTGCTACCTATACGCCGTTTTTCAATCTCAACTATTTTGCTTTAGCAGCGAAAGAGCATCAAAGATTACTCTCAATTGCAAACACGGTGCCGTATTTTCAATTATCAGTCAGGGATACAAGTATTGATACCTACGTGTTGATTGTGGGGGAGTCTGTACGTGTCGACAATATGTCTTTGTATGGATATACACGCTCTACGACACCGCAAGTTGAAGCACAAAGAAAACAGATCAAACTGTTTAATCAAGCAATAAGCGGCGCACCTTACACTGCGCTGTCGGTTCCCCTTTCTTTAACTGCTGATTCTGTTTTGAGTCATGACATTCATAATTACCCCGACAACATTATTAATATGGCTAATCAAGCAGGATTTCAGACTTTCTGGCTAAGCTCGCAATCCGCTTTTCGGCAGAATGGTACAGCAGTTACCAGTATCGCCATGCGCGCCATGGAAACAGTTTATGTCAGAGGATTTGATGAATTGTTGTTGCCGCATTTATCGCAAGCATTACAGCAAAATACGCAGCAAAAGAAACTGATTGTTCTTCATTTAAATGGAAGCCATGAACCGGCTTGTAGCGCCTATCCGCAATCCAGCGCGTGTTTCAACCGCAGGACGATCAGGATGCCTGCTATGACAACTCCATTCATTACACAGATAGTTTGCTAGGTCAGTTTTTTGAATTATTAAAAGATCGCCGCGCCTCGGTCATGTATTTTGCCGACCACGGCCTGGAACGTGACCCTACGAAGAAGAACGTCTATTTTCATGGAGGCAGGGAGGCTAGCCAGCAGGCATATCATGTCCCGATGTTTATCTGTTATAGCCCCGTTCTTGGGGATGGCGTGGATCGCACAACGGAAAACAATATCTTTTCGACAGCTTACAATAATTACCTTATTAATGCGTGGATGGGGGTAACAAAGCCGGAACAGCCGCAAACGCTTGAGGAAGTGATTGCACACTATAAAGGAGACTCACGGGTTGTGGATGCAAACCATGATGTTTTCGATTATGTGATGCTCAGAAAGGAGTTTACAGAGGATAAGCAAGGTAACCCCACCCCTGAAGGGCAGGGTTGATGTCGAATTACTGGCCTTTGTTTTCCATATTCTCCACCTGCGGCAGGCCTGAAGTGGCAGAGGAGGAAAGCAGGCCAGTTTTGGCATAACCAAAAAGTTTCTCTCGGGTATCAGTGATATCCAGATTACGCATGGTCAATTGACCAATACGATCATCTGGCGAGAACACCGAGTCGCCTTTTTCCATCGTCAGACGCTCTGGCTTGTAGGTCAGGTTCTCTGAGACGGTATTCAGGATTGAATAATCGTTCCCACGGCGCAGCTCCAGGGTAACTTCACCAGTGATCTGGCTGGCAACCCAGCGTTGCAGAGAGTCACGCAGCATCAGCGCCTGGGAGTCAAACCAACGCCCCTGGTACAGCAGACGGCCCAACTGACGACCATGCGCGTGATACTGCTCAATGGTGTCTTCGTTGTGAATACCGGTCAACAGACGTTCATACGCAATGTGCAGCAGTGCCATCCCCGGAGCTTCGTAAATACCACGGCTTTTCGCTTCGATGATACGGTTCTCAATCTGGTCGCTCATGCCCAGGCCGTGACGACCGCCGATGCGGTTAGCTTCCAGCATCATTTCTACGTCGTCGCTAAAGGTTTTACCGTTCAGCGCAACCGGATGACCTTGCTCAAAGCGTACTGTGACTTCTTCTGCCGGGATCTTCACGCTCTCATCCCAGAATTTCACGCCCATAATCGGGTTGACGATTTTGACGCTGGAGTTGAGGTATTCCAGATCCTTCGCTTCATGCGTTGCACCAAGCATGTTGGAGTCTGTGGAGTAGGCTTTTTCGACAGACATTTTGTAGTCGAAACCGCAGGCAATCATAAATTCAGACATCTCATGACGGCCGCCCAGTTCATCAATAAAGTCAGTATCAAGCCACGGTTTGTAAATCTGCAGTTCAGCATTGGTCAGCAGACCATAACGATAGAAACGTTCGATATCGTTTCCTTTATAGGTGCTACCGTCACCCCAGATATTCACGCCATCTTCTTTCATCGCAGCAACCAGCATGGTACCAGTCACGGCGCGGCCCAGCGGCGTCGTGTTGAAATAGGTCAGGCCGCCGGTGGTGTTATGAAATGCGCCACACTGAATAGCGGCAATACCTTCGGCCACCAGTTGTTTGCGGCAGTCGATCAGACGTGCGTTCTCCGCGCCGTATTCCATGGCACGACGAGGGATCGCATCATAATCCTCTTCGTCTGGCTGGCCTAGGTTTGCAGTATATGCATAAGGAACCGCTCCCTTTTGTCGCATCCACAGCAGTGCGGCACTGGTGTCCAGACCGCCGGAAAAAGCGATACCAATACGTTGACCTACCGGGAGATGCTTGAGAATCGTCGTCATAAAATAACACCCTGCTTAATTAACTGATGATGAGCCTGGATTTCCGCTCTCACTGAATTTTTATGCAAAATAAATGAGTTTTCATTTAATCATCTTTTATCGGAGACAGGAAGAGTTTAGTGTGTTTTTTGTAAAATAATGCGCTTAAGGGAGAGCAGGGGAAGGCAAAAGTATTCAACAAATGAAAGTGAACTGGATATTCATTCACGTGATTAGCAATAAACGTTGACAAAATGTGGCATGGATCACTATAATGCCTGCAGATTTTACGTCCCGTCTCGGTACACCAAATCCCAGCAGTATTTGCATTTTTTACCCAAAACGAGTAGAATTTGCCACGTTTCAGGCGCGGGGTGGAGCAGTCTGGTAGCTCGTCGGGCTCATAACCCGAAGGTCGTCGGTTCAAATCCGGCCCCCGCAACCACTTTCCCTTAGAGTCCTTTTTCAAATATACTGTGAAGACTTCGGCCTTCGTAGTGGGATTTGAAAAAATCCTTCTGGAAAGTGCTCCAGACCGCAGTTGCGGTTATAGGGTTCAGTTATATAAAGCCCCGATTTATCGGGGTTTTTTGTTATCTGACTACAGAATAACTGGGCTTTAGGCCCTTTTTTTATGTCTTGGGGGTGGGCTTGTCCACATTAGAGCAAAAATTAACAGAGATGATTACTGCGCCAGTTGAGGCCCTGGGTTTTGAACTGGTAGGCATCGAATTTATTCGCGGTCGCACATCCACACTGCGCATCTATATTGATAGTGAAGATGGCATCAATGTTGATGATTGTGCTGATGTGAGCCACCAGGTAAGTGCTGTGCTGGATGTTGAAGATCCCATCACCGTTGCTTATAACCTGGAAGTCTCCTCACCGGGTCTCGATCGCCCACTGTTCACGGCTGAACACTACGCCCGTTTTGTCGGAGAAGAGGTGACTCTGGTTCTCCGTATGGCGGTACAAAACCGTCGTAAATGGCAGGGCGTTATCAAAGCGGTAGACGGTGAAATGATCACAGTTACCGTCGAAGGTAAAGATGAAGTGTTCGCGCTGAGTAATATCCAGAAGGCGAACCTGGTTCCCCACTTTTAATAGTCTGGATGAGGTGAAAAGCCCGCGATGAACAAAGAAATTTTGGCTGTAGTTGAAGCCGTATCCAATGAAAAGGCGCTACCTCGCGAGAAGATTTTCGAAGCATTGGAAAGCGCGCTGGCGACAGCAACAAAGAAAAAATATGAGCAAGAGATCGACGTCCGTGTACAGATCGATCGCAAAAGCGGTGATTTTGACACCTTCCGTCGCTGGTTAGTTGTTGATGAAGTCACCCAGCCGACCAAGGAAATCACCCTTGAAGCCGCACGTTATGAAGATGAAAGCCTGAACTTGGGCGATTACGTTGAAGATCAGATTGAGTCTGTTACCTTTGACCGTATCACCACCCAGACGGCAAAACAGGTTATCGTGCAGAAAGTGCGTGAAGCCGAACGTGCGATGGTGGTTGATCAGTTCCGTGAACACGAAGGTGAAATCATCACCGGCGTGGTGAAAAAAGTAAACCGCGACAACATCTCTCTGGATCTGGGCAACAATGCTGAAGCCGTGATCCTGCGCGAAGATATGCTGCCGCGTGAAAACTTCCGCCCTGGCGACCGCGTTCGTGGCGTGCTTTATTCCGTTCGCCCGGAAGCGCGTGGCGCGCAACTGTTCGTCACTCGTTCCAAGCCGGAAATGCTGATCGAACTGTTCCGTATTGAAGTGCCGGAAATCGGCGAAGAAGTGATTGAAATTAAAGCAGCGGCTCGCGACCCGGGTTCTCGTGCGAAAATCGCGGTGAAAACCAACGATAAACGTATCGATCCGGTAGGTGCTTGCGTAGGTATGCGTGGCGCGCGTGTTCAGGCGGTTTCTACTGAACTGGGCGGCGAGCGTATCGATATCGTCCTGTGGGATGATAACCCGGCGCAGTTTGTGATTAACGCAATGGCACCGGCAGACGTTGCTTCTATCGTGGTGGATGAAGATAAACACACCATGGATATCGCCGTTGAAGCCGGTAACCTGGCGCAGGCGATTGGCCGTAACGGTCAGAACGTGCGTCTGGCTTCGCAGCTGAGCGGTTGGGAACTCAACGTAATGACCGTTGACGACCTGCAGGCTAAGCATCAGGCGGAAGCGCACGCAGCGATCGACACCTTCACCAAATATCTCGACATCGACGAAGACTTCGCGACTGTTCTGGTAGAAGAAGGTTTCTCGACGCTGGAAGAACTGGCCTATGTGCCGATGAAAGAGCTGTTGGAAATCGAAGGCCTTGATGAGCCGACCGTTGAAGCACTGCGCGAGCGTGCTAAAAATGCACTGGCCACCATTGCACAGGCCCAGGAAGAAAGCCTCGGTGATAACAAACCGGCTGACGATCTGCTGAACCTTGAAGGGGTAGATCGTGATTTGGCATTCAAACTGGCCGCCCGTGGCGTTTGTACGCTGGAAGATCTCGCCGAACAGGGCATTGATGATCTGGCTGATATCGAAGGGTTGACCGACGAAAAAGCCGGAGCACTGATTATGGCTGCCCGTAATATTTGCTGGTTCGGTGACGAAGCGTAATAAACTGTAGCAGGAAGGAACAGCATGACAGATGTAACGATTAAAACGCTGGCCGCAGAGCGACAGACCTCCGTGGAACGCCTGGTACAGCAATTTGCTGATGCAGGTATCCGGAAGTCTGCTGACGACTCTGTGTCTGCACAAGAGAAACAGACTTTGATTGACCACCTGAATCAGAAAAATTCAGGCCCGGACAAATTGACGCTGCAACGTAAAACACGCAGCACCCTTAACATTCCTGGTACCGGTGGAAAAAGCAAATCGGTACAAATCGAAGTCCGCAAGAAACGCACCTTTGTGAAACGCGATCCGCAAGAGGCTGAACGCCTTGCAGCGGAAGAGCAAGCCCGTCGTGAGGCAGAAGAATCGGCTAAACGCGAGGCGCAACAAAAAGCTGAACGTGAGGCCGCAGAACAAGCTAAGCGTGAAGCTGCTGAACAAGCGAAACGTGAAGCTGCGGAAAAAGACAAAGTGAGCAATCAACAAGACGATATGACTAAAAACGCCCAGGCTGAAAAAGCCCGCCGTGAGCAGGAAGCTGCAGAGCTCAAGCGTAAAGCTGAAGAAGAAGCGCGTCGTAAACTCGAAGAAGAAGCACGTCGCGTTGCTGAAGAAGCACGTCGTATGGCGGAAGAAAACAAATGGACTGATAACGCGGAACCGACTGAAGATTCCAGCGATTATCACGTCACTACTTCTCAACATGCTCGCCAGGCAGAAGACGAAAGCGATCGTGAAGTCGAAGGCGGCCGTGGCCGTGGTCGTAACGCGAAAGCAGCGCGTCCGAAGAAAGGCAACAAACACGCTGAATCAAAAGCTGATCGTGAAGAAGCACGCGCAGCAGTACGTGGCGGTAAAGGCGGAAAACGTAAAGGTTCTTCGCTGCAGCAAGGCTTCCAGAAGCCTGCTCAGGCCGTTAACCGTGACGTTGTGATCGGCGAAACTATCACCGTTGGCGAACTGGCGAACAAGATGGCGGTTAAAGGCTCTCAGGTCATCAAAGCGATGATGAAACTGGGCGCAATGGCAACCATCAACCAGGTTATCGATCAGGAAACCGCACAGCTGGTTGCTGAAGAGATGGGCCATAAAGTTATCCTGCGTCGTGAAAACGAGCTGGAAGAGGCGGTAATGAGCGACCGTGACACGGGTGCTGCGGCTGAACCGCGCGCGCCGGTTGTGACCATCATGGGTCACGTTGACCACGGTAAAACCTCTCTGCTGGACTACATTCGTTCAACGAAAGTGGCCTCTGGCGAAGCGGGCGGCATTACTCAGCACATTGGTGCATACCACGTTGAAACTGAAAACGGCATGATCACCTTCCTGGACACCCCGGGGCACGCCGCGTTTACTTCAATGCGTGCTCGTGGTGCGCAGGCAACGGACATCGTAGTCCTGGTTGTTGCTGCCGACGACGGCGTAATGCCGCAGACGATCGAAGCAATCCAGCACGCGAAAGCGGCGCAGGTTCCGGTGGTCGTTGCAGTGAACAAGATCGATAAACCAGAAGCCGATCCGGATCGCGTTAAGAACGAACTCTCCCAGTACGGCATCCTGCCGGAAGAGTGGGGCGGTGAAAGCCAGTTCGTACATGTGTCTGCGAAAGCGGGTACTGGTATCGATGAACTGCTGGACGCTATCCTGCTGCAGGCGGAAGTTCTGGAGCTGAAAGCGGTACGTAAAGGTATGGCGAGCGGTGCGGTTATCGAATCCTTCCTCGATAAAGGTCGTGGTCCGGTTGCTACCGTTCTGGTACGTGAAGGTACTCTGCACAAGGGCGATATCGTTCTGTGTGGCTTCGAATACGGTCGTGTTCGTGCGATGCGTAACGAACTGGGTCAGGAAGTGCTGGAAGCGGGTCCGTCCATTCCGGTGGAAATCCTCGGCCTGTCCGGCGTACCGGCTGCGGGTGATGAAGTTACCGTTGTACGTGACGAGAAGAAAGCGCGTGAAGTTGCACTGTATCGTCAGGGTAAATTCCGCGAAGTTAAACTGGCGCGTCAGCAGAAATCTAAACTCGAGAACATGTTCGCCAACATGACCGAAGGCGAAGTTCACGAAGTGAACATCGTCCTGAAGGCAGACGTACAGGGTTCTGTGGAAGCGATCTCCGACTCCTTGCTGAAACTGTCTACTGACGAAGTTAAAGTGAAGATCATCGGTTCTGGCGTAGGTGGTATCACCGAAACCGACGCCACCCTGGCTGCGGCGTCCAACGCCATCCTGGTTGGCTTCAACGTACGTGCTGATGCCTCTGCACGTAAAGTGATTGAAGCGGAAAGCCTGGATCTGCGTTACTACTCCGTCATCTATAACCTGATTGACGAAGTGAAAGCGGCGATGAGCGGTATGCTGTCTCCGGAACTGAAACAGCAGATTATCGGTCTGGCGGAAGTTCGTGACGTGTTCAAATCGCCGAAATTTGGTGCCATCGCAGGCTGTATGGTTACCGAAGGTGTGGTTAAACGTCACAACCCGATCCGCGTTCTGCGTGACAACGTGGTTATCTACGAAGGCGAGCTGGAGTCCCTGCGCCGCTTCAAAGATGACGTTAACGAAGTCCGTAACGGTATGGAATGTGGTATCGGCGTTAAGAACTACAACGACGTCCGCACTGGCGATGTGATCGAAGTATTCGAAATCATCGAGATCCAACGTACCATCGCTTAAGGTTTTTAGGGTTCCATGCGGGATAAGGCGTTTACGCCGCATCCGGCATGGATTGCCTGATGTGACGCTGGCGCGTCTTATCAGGCCAACGTGAACAGCCCTTCCACCTGAAATTAATTTTAAAAAGGGGCTAACAGCCCCTTTTTTGTCAGGAGAATTTATTATGGCGAAAGAATTTGGTCGCCCGCAGCGCGTAGCGCAGGAAATGCAAAAAGAGATCGCTCTCATCCTGCAGCGTGAAATTAAAGATCCTCGCCTGGGCATGATGACCACCGTTTCCGGTGTCGAAATGTCTCGCGACCTGGCGTATGCCAAAGTATATGTGACGTTCCTCAACGACAAAGATGAAGACGCGGTTAAAGCGGGCATCAAAGCGTTGCAAGAAGCTTCTGGTTTCATCCGCAGCCTGCTGGGGAAAGCGATGCGCCTGCGTATCGTGCCGGAACTGACCTTCTTCTACGACAACTCTCTGGTTGAAGGGATGCGCATGTCAAACCTGGTGACCAGCGTGGTCAAACATGACGAAGAACGTCGTGTTAACCCGGACGACAGCAAGGAGGACTAATGAGTCGTCCTCGTCGTCGCGGTCGCGACATTAACGGCGTTTTGTTGCTGGATAAACCGCAGGGTATGTCCAGCAATGATGCGCTGCAAAAAGTGAAACGGATTTATAACGCCAACCGTGCCGGGCATACCGGTGCGCTGGACCCGCTGGCAACTGGCATGTTGCCAATTTGCCTCGGGGAAGCGACGAAGTTTTCCCAGTATCTGCTGGACTCCGACAAACGCTATCGGGTCATTGCGCGTCTTGGACAGCGTACCGATACTTCTGATGCCGACGGACAAATCGTTGAAGAACGTCCGGTAACCTTTAGCGCAGAGCAACTGGCGGCGGCGCTGGATACTTTCCGTGGCGATATCGAACAGATCCCTTCGATGTATTCAGCACTGAAATATCAGGGTAAAAAACTGTACGAATATGCGCGTCAGGGCATTGAAGTACCGCGTGAAGCGCGCCCGATTACCGTTTATGAATTGCTGTTTATTCGCCACGAAGGCAATGAGCTGGAGCTGGAAATTCACTGCTCAAAAGGCACTTATATCCGCACCATCATTGATGACCTGGGTGAAAAACTCGGTTGTGGCGCGCATGTTATTTACCTGCGTCGTCTGGCGGTAAGTAAATATCCGGTTGAACGGATTGTGACCCTGGAACATCTGCGTGAACTGGTCGAACAAGCCGAACAGCAGGATATTCCGGCTGCGGAGTTACTTGATCCATTACTGATGCCAATGGACAGTCCAGCTTCGGACTACCCGGTGGTGAATCTTCCGTTAACGTCTTCTGTTTACTTCAAAAATGGTAACCCAGTTCGTACATCCGGTGCGCCGCTGGAAGGACTGGTTCGCGTTACAGAAGGTGAGAACGGCAAATTTATCGGTATGGGTGAAATTGACGATGAAGGCCGCGTTGCGCCTCGTCGCCTGGTGGTTGAATACCCGGCGTAATGTTAACCGTCTTGCGATAACAGGTCGCTACGAGTAGAATACTGCCGCTTAACGTCGCGTAAATTGTTTAACACTTTGCGTAACGTACACTGGGATCGCTGAATTAGAGATCGGCGTCCTTTCATTCTATATACTTTGGAGTTTTAAAATGTCTCTAAGTACTGAAGCAACAGCTAAAATCGTTTCTGAGTTTGGTCGTGACGCAAACGACACCGGTTCTACTGAAGTTCAGGTAGCACTGCTGACTGCACAGATCAACCACCTGCAGGGCCACTTTGCAGAGCACAAAAAAGATCACCACAGCCGTCGTGGTCTGCTGCGCATGGTTTCTCAGCGTCGTAAACTGCTCGACTACCTGAAACGTAAAGACGTAGCACGTTACACCCAGCTCATCGAGCGCCTGGGTCTGCGTCGCTAATTCTTGCGAGTTTCAGAAAAAGGGGCCTGAGTGGCCCCTTTTTTCAAGCTGACGGCAGCAATTCACTGGAAACTAATGTATTGTTGCTATGAATGATCTTCCGTTGCAGAGGTTCGCGCGGCTAATGAGAGGCTTTACCCACATAGAGCTGGGTTAGGGTTGTCATTAGTCGCGAGGATGCGCAGAAGATCGGGTATTAACACCAGTGCCGTAAGGTACTGTCTAAGAAAGAGAAAGGATATTACATTGCTTAATCCGATCGTTCGTAAATTCCAGTACGGCCAACACACCGTGACTCTGGAAACCGGCATGATGGCTCGTCAGGCTACTGCCGCTGTTATGGTTAGCATGGATGACACCGCGGTATTTGTTACCGTTGTTGGCCAGAAAAAAGCCAAACCAGGTCAGGACTTCTTCCCACTGACCGTTAACTATCAGGAGCGTACCTACGCTGCTGGTCGTATCCCGGGTAGCTTCTTCCGTCGTGAAGGCCGCCCAAGCGAAGGCGAAACCCTGATCGCGCGTCTGATTGACCGCCCGATTCGCCCGCTGTTCCCGGAAGGCTTCGTCAACGAAGTTCAGGTTATCGCCACCGTGGTTTCTGTTAACCCGCAAGTTAACCCGGATATCGTCGCGATGATTGGTGCTTCCGCAGCACTGTCTCTGTCTGGTATTCCGTTCAATGGTCCGATTGGTGCTGCTCGCGTAGGTTACATCAATGACCAGTACGTACTGAACCCGACTCAGGACGAGTTGAAAGAGAGCAAACTGGATCTGGTTGTTGCCGGTACTGAAGCCGCTGTACTGATGGTTGAATCTGAAGCTGAACTGCTGAGCGAAGACCAGATGCTGGGCGCAGTAGTGTTCGGTCATGAACAACAGCAGGTTGTTATTCAGAACATCAATGAACTGGTGAAAGAAGCCGGTAAACCACGTTGGGACTGGCAGCCGGAGCCGGTAAACGAAGCGCTGAACGCGCGCGTTGCTGCACTGGCTGAAGCTCGCCTGAACGATGCTTACCGCATCACCGACAAACAAGAGCGTTATGCGCAGGTTGATGTCATCAAATCTGAAACCATCGCGACGCTGCTTGCTGAAGACGAAACCCTGGACGAAAACGAACTGGGTGAAATTCTGCACGCGATCGAGAAAAACGTTGTTCGTAGCCGCGTACTGGCAGGCGAACCGCGTATCGACGGTCGTGAAAAAGATATGATCCGTGGTCTGGATGTGCGTACTGGCGTGCTGCCGCGTACTCACGGTTCTGCGCTGTTCACCCGTGGTGAAACGCAGGCGCTGGTTACCGCAACGCTGGGTACTGCTCGTGACGCGCAGGTTCTTGATGAACTGATGGGCGAACGTACCGATACCTTCCTGTTCCACTACAACTTCCCTCCGTACTCCGTAGGCGAAACCGGCATGGTCGGTTCTCCGAAGCGTCGTGAAATTGGTCACGGTCGTCTGGCGAAGCGCGGCGTGCTGGCAGTCATGCCGGATATGGACAAATTCCCGTACACCGTACGTGTTGTGTCTGAAATCACTGAATCCAACGGTTCCTCTTCTATGGCTTCCGTGTGCGGCGCGTCTCTGGCGCTGATGGACGCAGGTGTGCCGATCAAAGCTGCCGTTGCGGGTATCGCAATGGGTCTGGTGAAAGAAGGCGACAACTACGTTGTACTGTCTGACATTTTGGGCGACGAAGATCACCTGGGCGATATGGACTTCAAAGTTGCGGGTTCCCGCGAGGGTATCTCTGCATTGCAGATGGATATCAAAATTGAAGGTATCACCAAAGAGATCATGCAGGTTGCGCTGAACCAGGCTAAAGGTGCGCGTCTGCATATCCTGGGCGTAATGGAACAGGCGATCAACGCGCCGCGTGGCGATATCTCTGAGTTCGCACCGCGTATCCATACCATCAAGATCAACCCGGACAAGATCAAAGACGTTATCGGTAAAGGCGGCTCTGTTATCCGTGCCCTGACCGAAGAAACTGGCACCACCATCGAAATCGAAGATGACGGTACTGTGAAGATTGCAGCGACCGACGGCGAGAAAGCGAAACATGCTATTCGTCGTATCGAAGAGATCACTGCAGAAATCGAAGTGGGCCGCGTCTACACTGGTAAAGTGACCCGTATCGTTGACTTTGGCGCATTTGTTGCCATCGGCGGCGGTAAAGAAGGTCTGGTACACATCTCTCAAATCGCTGACAAACGCGTTGAGAAAGTGACCGATTACCTGCAGATGGGTCAGGAAGTACCGGTGAAAGTTCTGGAAGTTGATCGCCAGGGCCGTATCCGTCTGAGCATTAAAGAAGCGACTGAGCAGTCTCAACCTGCTGCAGCACCGGAAGCTCCGGCTGCTGAACAGGGCGAGTAAGGTTGCCATTTGCCCTCCGCTGCGGCGGGGGGCTTTTAACCGGGCAGGACGCCTTGTTAGCAACCGGGAACAGGACGTTCATTCAACCGTGGTCTTCGGGAGTGGGAAATGAAGCCTTTTTTGCGCTGGTGTTTCGTTGCGACAGCACTTACGCTTGCAGGATGCAGTAATACTTCCTGGCGTAAAAGTGAAGTCCTCGCGGTACCATTGCAACCGACTTTACAGCAGGAAGTGATTCTGGCACGTATGGAACAAATCCTTGCCAGTCGGGCTTTAACCGATGACGAACGCGCACAGCTTTTATATGAGCGCGGAGTGTTGTATGATAGTCTCGGTCTGAGGGCATTAGCGCGTAACGATTTTTCGCAAGCGCTGGCAATCCGACCGGATATGCCTGAAGTATTCAATTACTTAGGCATATATTTAACGCAGGCAGGCAATTTTGATGCTGCCTATGAAGCGTTTGATTCTGTACTTGAGCTTGATCCAACTTACAACTACGCGCACTTGAATCGCGGGATTGCATTATATTACGGCGGTCGTGACAAGTTAGCGCAAGATGATCTGCTGGCGTTTTATCAAGACGATCCCAATGATCCTTTCCGTAGTCTGTGGCTTTATCTCGCCGAGCAGAAGCTCGATGAGAAGCAGGCTAAAGAAGTGTTGAAACAGCACTTCGAAAAATCGGATAAGGAACAGTGGGGATGGAACATTGTCGAGTTCTACCTGGGCAACATTAGCGAACACACGTTAATGGAAAGGCTCAAGGCGGACGCAACCGATAACACCTCGCTCGCTGAGCATCTCAGTGAAACCAACTTCTATTTAGGTAAGTACTACCTAAGTCTGGGGGATTTGGACAGCGCCACGGCACTGTTCAAACTGGCGGTTGCCAACAACGTTCATAACTTTGTTGAGCACCGATACGCATTGTTGGAATTATCGCTCCTGGGCCAGGACCAAGATGACCTGGCAGAATCGGACCAGCAATAGCTGACGTACACATCAGCCCGTAATCTTTTTTGATTGCCATCACCTTAACGGGTGAGGGCGTTGTTGTTCGTTAATACACCTACTTTGAGCCGGTTCACACTTTTCAATGAAAATTGCTGATCAATTTCATGATGAGTTATGTAGACTGGCCGCCATTAATTTTGAGGCACACGTACTACATGGCTGAATTCGAAACCACTTTTGCAGATCTGGGCCTGAAGGCTCCTATCCTTGAAGCCCTTAACGATCTGGGTTACGAAAAACCATCTCCAATTCAGGCAGAGTGTATTCCACATCTGCTGAATGGCCGCGACGTTCTGGGTATGGCCCAGACGGGGAGCGGAAAAACTGCAGCATTCTCTTTACCTCTGCTGCAGAATCTTGATCCTGAGCTGAAAGCACCACAGATTCTGGTGCTGGCACCGACCCGCGAACTGGCGGTACAGGTTGCTGAAGCAATGACGGATTTCTCTAAACACATGCGCGGCGTAAATGTGGTTGCCCTGTACGGCGGCCAGCGTTATGACGTGCAATTACGCGCCCTGCGTCAGGGGCCGCAGATCGTTGTCGGTACTCCGGGCCGTCTGCTGGACCACCTGAAACGTGGCACTCTGGACCTCTCTAAACTGAGCGGTCTGGTTCTGGATGAAGCTGACGAAATGCTGCGCATGGGCTTCATCGAAGACGTTGAAACCATTATGGCGCAGATCCCGGAAGGTCATCAGACCGCTCTGTTCTCTGCAACCATGCCGGAAGCGATTCGTCGCATTACCCGCCGCTTTATGAAAGAGCCGCAGGAAGTGCGTATTCAGTCCAGCGTGACTACCCGTCCTGACATCAGCCAGAGCTACTGGACTGTGTGGGGTATGCGTAAAAACGAAGCACTGGTACGTTTCCTGGAAGCGGAAGATTTTGATGCGGCGATTATCTTCGTTCGTACCAAAAACGCGACTCTGGAAGTGGCTGAAGCTCTTGAGCGTAACGGCTACAATAGCGCCGCGCTGAACGGTGACATGAACCAGGCGCTGCGTGAGCAGACACTGGAACGCCTTAAAGACGGTCGTCTGGACATCCTGATTGCGACCGACGTTGCGGCCCGTGGCCTGGACGTTGAGCGTATCAGCCTGGTGGTTAACTACGATATCCCGATGGATTCTGAGTCTTACGTTCACCGTATCGGTCGTACCGGTCGTGCGGGTCGTGCTGGCCGCGCGCTGCTGTTCGTTGAGAACCGCGAGCGTCGTCTGCTGCGCAACATTGAACGTACTATGAAGCTGACTATTCCGGAAGTAGAACTGCCGAACGCAGAACTGCTGGGCAAACGCCGTCTGGAAAAATTCGCCGCTAAAGTACAGCAGCAGCTGGAAAGCAGCGATCTGGATCAATACCGCGCACTGCTGAGCAAAATTCAGCCGACTGCAGAAGGTGAAGAGCTGGATCTCGAAACTCTGGCTGCGGCACTGCTGAAAATGGCACAGGGTGAACGTACTCTGATTGTTCCGCCAGATGCGCCGATGCGTCCGAAACGTGAATTCCGTGACCGTGATGACCGTGGTCCGCGCGATCGTAACGACCGTGGCCCGCGTGGCGACCGTGAAGATCGTCCGCGTCGTGAACGTCGTGATGTTGGCGATATGCAGCTGTACCGCATTGAAGTGGGCCGCGATGATGGTGTTGAAGTTCGTCATATCGTTGGCGCGATTGCTAACGAAGGCGACATCAGCAGCCGTTACATCGGTAACATCAAGCTGTTTGCTTCTCACTCCACCATCGAACTGCCGAAAGGTATGCCGGGTGAAGTGCTGCAACACTTTACGCGCACTCGCATTCTCAACAAGCCGATGAACATGCAGTTACTGGGCGATGCACAGCCGCATACTGGCGGTGAGCTTCGTGGCGGTGGTCGTGGTTTCGGTGGCGAGCGTCGTGAAGGCGGTCGTAACTTCAGCGGTGAACGCCGTGAAGGTGGTCGTGGTGATGGTCGTCGTTTTAGCGGCGAACGTCGTGAAGGCCGCGCACCGCGTCGTGATGACTCTACCGGTCGTCGTCGTTTCGGTGGTGATGCGTAATCATCGCTGAACAGCGAACACAATCTGTAAAATAATATATACAGCCCCGATTTTAACCATCGGGGCTTTTTTTCTGTCTTTTGTACTCATGTACTGGTACAGTGCAATGCATAACAACGCAGTCGCACTATTTTTCACTGGAGAGAAGCCCTCATGGCAACACTAACCACCACCCAAACGTCACCGTCGCTGCTTGGCGGCGTGGTGATTATCGGCGGCACCATTATTGGCGCAGGGATGTTTTCTCTGCCAGTGGTCATGTCCGGGGCGTGGTTTTTCTGGTCAATGGCAGCGCTGATCTTTACCTGGTTCTGTATGCTGCATTCCGGCTTGATGATTCTGGAAGCTAACCTGAATTACCGAATCGGTTCGAGTTTTGACACCATCACCAAAGATTTGCTGGGCAAAGGCTGGAACGTGGTCAACGGCATTTCCATTGCCTTTGTGCTCTATATCCTGACCTATGCCTATATTTCTGCCAGTGGTTCGATTCTGCATCACACCTTCGCAGAGATGTCGCTAAACGTCCCGGCACGGGCGGCGGGTTTTGGTTTTGCACTGCTGGTAGCGTTTGTGGTGTGGTTGAGTACTAAAGCCGTCAGCCGCATGACGGCGATTGTGCTGGGGGCGAAAGTCATTACCTTCTTCCTCACCTTCGGTAGCCTGCTGGGGCATGTGCAGCCTGCGACATTGTTCAACGTTGCCGAAAGCAATGCATCTTATGCGCCGTATTTGCTGATGACCCTGCCGTTCTGCTTGGCGTCGTTTGGTTATCACGGTAACGTGCCAAGCCTGATGAAGTATTACGGCAAAGATCCGAAAACCATCGTGAAATGCCTGGTGTACGGTACGCTGATGGCACTGGCGCTGTATACCATCTGGTTGCTGGCGACAATGGGCAACATCCCTCGTCCGGAGTTTATCGGCATCGCCGAGAAGGGCGGTAATATTGATGTGCTGGTACAAGCATTAAGCGGCGTGCTGAACAGCCGTAGCCTGGACCTTCTGCTGGTCGTGTTCTCAAACTTTGCGGTAGCGAGTTCGTTCCTTGGCGTAACGCTGGGTTTGTTTGACTATCTGGCAGATCTGTTTGGTTTCGACGACTCGGCTGTGGGCCGCTTGAAAACGGCATTGCTGACCTTTGCCCCGCCTGTTGTGGGTGGTCTGCTGTTCCCGAACGGATTCCTGTATGCCATTGGTTATGCTGGTTTAGCGGCTACCATCTGGGCGGCAATTGTTCCGGCACTGCTGGCCCGCGCATCGCGTAAACGCTTTGGCAGCCCGAAATTCCGCGTCTGGGGTGGCAAGCCGATGATTGCGCTGATTCTGGTGTTTGGCGTCGGCAACGCACTGGTGCATATTTTATCGAGCTTTAATTTACTGCCGGTGTATCAGTAATCAGCGGTGCCTTATCCGACATTTCTGCTGCCTACACAATGCCTGATGCGCTTCGCTTATCAGGCCTACGTAGGACAGCGTTGCCAGCTCGGATAAGGCTTCCCGCGTTAAGACACACTATCCCAACAACTCTTCCTTAACATCCATCGCCAGCTCAAACGAATGCAGGCGCGCCTGGTGGTCGAAAATCTGCCCGTTAACCATAATCTCATCAGCGTCGGTTTCGCGCAGGATCGACTGCAAACCATGACGCACTTTCGCTTTATCGCCTACCAACGACATACTCAGCGCCTGCTGCACGTCATACTGCTCAGACGGTGACCAGAACTGATCCATATTTTGAATCGGCGGCGGCAGTTGCCCGGTTTCGCCACGGCGCAGCTTCACAAAGGCTTGCTGCATTGAGGTAAACAGAAATTCAGCGTCGCGGTTGCTGTCGGCGGCGATAATATTGATGCACACCATCGCGTATGGTTTTTCCAGCCGAGCCGACGGTTTGAAGTTACTGCGATAAAGATGCAGCGCCTGGAACAACATATCCGGCGCGAAGTGTGAGGCAAACGCAAATGGCAGACCAAGCTGCGCCGCCAGTTGTGCACTGTAAAGGCTGGAGCCTAACAACCACACGGGGATTTTCTCGCCATAGCCTGGTACCGGGCGCACATGCGGATTGGGATCGCGGGCGTCAAACCAGTCCACCAGCTCCGCGACATCGCGGGGGAAATTATCAATATCGCCGCTCATATGACGACGTAGCGCCATCATTGTCCGTTGGTCACTACCCGGAGCACGACCCAGCCCCAAATCGATTCGCCCCGGATAGAGCGTATTGAGTGTGCCGAACTGTTCGGCAATGACCAACGGTGAGTGGTTAGGCAACATCACGCCGCCAGACCCCAGATGCAGCGTGGTGGTATTCGCCGCCAGATAGCCAATCAATACCGATGTTGCAGCACTGGCAATGCCGGTCATATTGTGGTGTTCTGCCAGCCAGTAGCGATGATAGCCGCGCTTTTCAGCCAGACGGGCGAGATCGAGAGAGTGGGAGAACGCTTCCCGCGCTGAAGAGCCTTCGGGTATGGGGGCCAGATCGAGTAGCGAAAACGCAATGGTTTTATCAGTCATAACAGCTCACTTTGTTACCGATTAATCTTTAATACTGCATTAAAGAATAGTTAAAGTTGTTAACAAAGTGAGCTATTTACTTAGGCTTGCAGCTCCAGTCCTGCCAGCCGCCGCCAGTAGCCGTTACAGTCGCTGTTTGCCGTCAACGGCAGTGGCACAGCGCCATTTTCATTAGCGCGGAAGGCGTCGAGCATCGCGAAAGTGTCAGTGCCCTGCGGTGACAGGCGGACTACATCAACCAATCCCTGCATGGATGCCAGCTCGTTACCGAGGTTGTAAACGTAGCCGCTCATGGTCTGAATGCCATTGAGTACAAACACTTGTTGGTTTTCCTGCGACAGCACGTTGCGCCCGTTCGGATACTTAATGCAGCAGGTTTCACACTCATCTTTCGGGCGGTCTTCCGAACGCGCGGTAAAGCAGCGGGCGGAGTAGGCCAGCGGTAGATGACCGTAGCTCAGGACTTCCACTTCAAACTGGTTGCGAATGCCCAGCTCATCGCACTGATTAAGCAGATTCACCAGCCAGTCGCGGGAAAGCTCCACCGGCATACACCAGCGCATCATGCCCTGTTTGAGCAATATTTTCAGCGTCACCGCGTTGTAGCAGTTCAGCGCGTGCCCGGCGACGAACGGCAGTTTGCGTTCAGCGCACATATTCACCACGCCGAGATCGCTGGCTTCAATCAGAAACTCACCGTTCTCAACATAGCGTTTCAGTTCGCCCAGTTCAGAGGATGCCTGCACCAGCGCCAGCGTGGAGAGCACAATCTGCTTGCCACTTCCGGCGAGCGATTTTGCCATCTCCAGACAGTCGCCAACTTTGGTTGCCCGGCGCTTGCTGCATACCGCTTCACCAAGATAAATCACGTCGGCGCTGCTGGCGGCGGCTTGCTGATAAAAATCTTCCAGCGTCTCTTTTGGCCAGTACCACAGCACTGGCCCTAAGGAATATTTCATTGCTCTTCTCACTGCCATTTACGGTGATACGCGCCAAGGGTGGTTTGCGTGCCTTCGGACATCGACCCGAGCGTCTCCATCCACGCGCTTTGCGGTACGAAGTTTTGCGGATCGGCCTTACAACGGTCGATAGCCTGACGCCAGACTTTCGCCACCTGGCTGACATACGCCGGGCTACGCTGGCGGCCTTCAATTTTCACCGAAGCAATATTCGCAGCCATTAACTCCGGCAGCAGTTCCAGGGTATTGAGACTGGTTGGTTCTTCCAGCGCGTGATAGCGCTCGCCGTCCACCAGATAACGCCCTTTACACAGCGTCGGATAACCTGCGTTTTCGCCGTCCTGATAACGGTCGATCAGCACTTCGTTCAGGCGGGATTCCAGCCCCTGCGGCGTTTGTTGCCAGCGCACGAAACGGGCCGGAGAACACGCACCCACAGTGTTGGGCGACTCACCCGTCAGATACGACGACAGATAGCAACGGCCTTCCGACATAATGCACAGGCTGCCGAAAGCAAACACTTCCAGCGGGACAGGAGTAACCCGTGCCAGCTGTTTCACCTGATGAATCGACAACACGCGCGGCAGCACCACGCGGGCAACGTCAAAATGGCGATGATAAAAGTTAATCGCCTCTTCATTGGTCGCCGAAGCCTGCACTGACACATGACGTTCAATATGCGGGTAACGCTCGGCGGCGTACTCCAGCATGGCGAGGTCGGCGAGGATCAGCGCGTCGGCACCCAGCTGCGCCGCCATATCCACGGCACGCTGCCAACGGGCGTAACCGTCCGGATGCGCAAAAGTGTTAATCGAGATGTGAAGTTTGCGGCGATGTTGATGGACAAAACTCACCGCTTCCTGCAATTTTTTCTCGGTAAAGTTAAGGCCGGCGAAGTGACGGGCATTGGTATCATCTTTTAGCCCGATATAAACAGCATCTGCGCCGTTTTCGATGGCCGCCTTAAGCGCCGGGAGATTTCCGGCAGGGCAGAGCAGCTCCATAATTTTTCCTGAAGGTTGCGCTATCAAAACGCAAAAATGTTAACGAACTGGGATTTTAGTTAACCTTGCTGCGACAATTTTTGATTTAAGGCAGTTAAAGTTGTATTGGTGGTAGCAGCAATTTCATATGGAATTGTTGATTTATACCGCTATGTTATTTTTCTGATATGGCAAAATAGGATGATTGTTGAAACAGGGAGTAAAACTCGTGTTGGATAAACTGCGTTCCCGTATTGTGCATTTGGGGCCATCTCTGTTGAGTGTACCGGTAAAACTGACGCCATTTGCGCTAAAACGCCAGGTTCTTGAGCAGGTCTTAAGCTGGCAATTCCGTCAGGCGCTGGATGATGGCGAGCTGGAGTTTCTTGAAGGCCGCTGGTTAAGTATTCATGTGTGTGATATTGACCTGCAATGGTTTACCTCGGTGGTGAATGGCAAACTGGTGGTCAGCCAGAACGCGCAAGCTGATGTGAGTTTTAGTGCCGACGCCAGCGATCTGCTGATGATTGCGGCGCGTAAACAAGATCCGGATACGCTCTTCTTCCAGCGTCGGCTGGTGATTGAAGGCGATACGGAGCTGGGGGTGTATGTGAAAAACCTGATGGACGCCATTGAACTGGAGCAAATGCCGAAAGCCTTACGCATGATGCTGCTGCAACTGGCGGATTTTGTTGAGGCGGGAATGAAAACCGCGCCTGAAACCAAACAGACATCGGTAGGTGAACCATGCTAATTCGAGTAGAAATTCCCATTGATGCGCCGGGTATTGATGCCCTGCTGCGTCGCTCATTCGAAAGTGATGCGGAAGCGAAGCTGGTTCACGATCTGCGTGAAGATGGCTTTCTGACGCTGGGGCTGGTGGCGACAGATGACGAAGGTCAGGTCATTGGCTATGTGGCATTTAGTCCGGTTGATGTGCAGGGCGAAGACCTGCAATGGGTCGGCATGGCACCGTTGGCGGTTGATGAAAAATACCGTGGACAGGGGCTGGCACGCCAACTGGTCTATGAAGGACTCGATTCGCTTAATGAGTTCGGCTATGCCGCAGTGGTGACGCTGGGCGATCCGGCGCTGTACAGTCGTTTCGGCTTTGAACTGGCGGCGCATCACGATCTGCGTTGCCGCTGGCCGGGCACTGAAAGCGCCTTCCAGGTACATCGTTTAGCGGATGACGCGCTGAATGGCGTAACCGGTCTGGTTGAGTATCACGAGCATTTCAATCGCTTTTAATCTCCGGGGTTTGCAGGCTGCTCAACAGTTCTGCAAACCCTGCGCCTTCCGCTACCAGACGCTCTTTTTGCCGTTTGGTCAGTTGCTTAACGCGATATTCCGCCCGTAGTGCCAGCGAACGGTCGCCCACTGGCGCAGAAAACGCCAGCGTCAGTTCTCCTTTCCCGCGCAGTGCTTTCGCCCCTTTGCCGCTTTGGTGCTGCTGATAGCGGCGTTCGACATCCGTGGTGATCCCGGTATAAAGCTTATTGTCGGCGGTACGGATCAAGTAAAGAAACCAGGGGGTCATCGTCTGCATCGCATGTTAAGGTCAGGCCCACAGTATAAAAGAGAACAGCAATGGAAACACTCATCGCCATCAGCCGTTGGCTGGCAAAACAACATGTTGTCACCTGGTGTGTGCAGCAGGAAGGGGAACTCTGGTGCGCTAATGCCTTTTATCTTTTTGATGCGCAGAAAGTCGCCTTCTACATTTTGACGGAAGAAAAAACGCGCCACGCGCAGATGAGTGGGCCGCAGGCTGCGGTTGCCGGAACGGTAAACGGTCAGCCGAAAACGGTAGCGTTAATTCGCGGTGTGCAGTTTAAAGGTGAGATCCGCAGGCTGGAAGGTGAGGAAAGCGACCTCGCGCGCAAGGCGTACAATCGTCGCTTTCCGGTTGCCAGAATGCTGTCGGCCCCGGTGTGGGAAATCCGGCTCGATGAAATCAAATTCACCGACAACACGCTGGGCTTTGGTAAAAAAATGATTTGGCTACGCGACTCAGGCACCGAGCAGGCGTAACGCCTCGCGGTTAAACGCTGGCAGATCGTCCGGTGTCCGGCTGGTAACCAGCTGATCTTTATCAACCACGACTTCCTGATCGTAAAATTCCACGCCCGCATTTTTAACATCAATAATGATCGGTTTAACTGCGGTCAGTTTGCGCCCCCGAATCACATCGGCGCTGATCAGCAGCTGCGGACCGTGACAGATGGCGAAAACAGGTTTGCCGCTATTCACAAAATCACGGGTAAAGGTGACAAAACGGTTGTCGCCACGCAGATAATCCGGTGAATGACCACCCGGTAGCAACAGGGCATCAAACTCCGCTGGCGTCACTTCATCGATGGATTTATCGATGGTCACGCTGGCTTCTCCTTTTTTGCCTTTCACCGTTTTACCCGCTTGTTTTTCAATAGTAATCACTTCGTGTCCGGCTTTACGGAACTCGTCTGCGGGTGAAGTAAATTCTGAATCTTCAAATTCATCAGTGATTAAAACGGCAATTTTCTTACTCATGCTTCCTCCGCGTTGTTGCATTGGATGAGGCGAATTTTCCACAATCGGGGATAATTACCTCATGGTCTATTAAGACTGGTGCATGAGCCGGGGAGCGCAAGGCAGACAATTCTGTAAAGGAGCGAAGATGAGTCAGGTACTGATTACAGGCGCAACGGGGCTGGTGGGCGGTCACCTGCTGCGGATGTTGATTAATGAACCGAAAGTTAACGCCATTGCTGCGCCGACGCGACGTCCGTTGGGCGATATGCCCGGGGTGTTTAATCCCCATGATCCGCAACTGAGTGACGCGTTGGCGCAGGTCACCGAACCCATCGACATTGTATTTTGTTGTCTCGGCACCACGCGGCGAGAAGCGGGGAGCAAAGAGGCGTTTATTCATGCCGATTACACGCTGGTAGTGGATACCGCATTAACCGGGCGGCGACTGGGCGCGCAGCATATGCTGGTGGTCAGTGCTATGGGTGCCAATGCCCACTCGCCGTTTTTCTATAACCGCGTCAAAGGGGAGATGGAAGAAGCATTAATTGCCCAGAACTGGCCGAAATTGACCATTGCTCGCCCGTCGATGTTACTGGGCGATCGTAGCAAACAGCGGATGAACGAAACGCTTTTTGCGCCGCTGTTCCGTTTGTTACCAGGTAACTGGAAATCCATTGATGCGAGAGACGTGGCGCGGGTCATGCTGGCAGAGGCGATGCGGCCTGAGCATGAAGGCGTGACGATTTTAAGCTCTTCAGAATTACGCAAAAGAGCTGAATAATTATTCCCAAGAATTGATAGTGAGCGTAATATTCACGCGCTCAATTATCATAACTTATTCCTGGGGAATGCTATGACTGGTCAGTCTTCATCTCAGGCGGCAACGCCCATTCAGTGGTGGAAACCCGCGCTTTTCTTTCTCGTTGTCATTGCCGGTCTCTGGTATGTGAAATGGCAACCTTACTACGGCAAAGCGTTTACTGCAGCCGAAACCCACAGTATCGGTAAATCTATCCTTGCGCAGGCGGATGCTAATCCGTGGCAAGCGGCGTTGGATTACGCGATGATCTATTTCCTCGCAGTATGGAAAGCGGCGGTGCTGGGGGTGATCCTCGGTTCGTTGATTCAGGTGCTGATCCCGCGTGACTGGTTGTTGCGTACGCTTGGGCAATCGCGCTTTCGCGGCACGCTGCCGGGAACGCTGTTTTCGCTGCCGGGCATGATGTGTACCTGCTGTGCGGCTCCGGTCGCGGCGGGAATGCGTCGCCAACAGGTATCGATGGGCGGTGCGCTGGCATTCTGGATGGGCAATCCGGTGTTAAACCCGGCGACGCTGGTGTTTATGGGGTTTGTCCTCGGCTGGGGTTTTGCGGCGATTCGTCTGGTGGCCGGGCTGGTGATGGTGTTGCTGATTGCGACGCTGGTGCAAAAATGGGTGCGTGAAACACCGCAAACGCAGGCACCGGTCGAAATTGACATACCGGAAGCACAGAGCGGTTTTTTTAGCCGCTGGGGCAGGGCGCTATGGACACTTTTCTGGAGTACGATCCCGGTTTACATCCTTGCAGTACTGGTGTTGGGTGCCGCACGCGTCTGGTTATTCCCCCATGCCGATGGTGCTGTCGATAACAGCCTGATGTGGGTGGTGGCGATGGCGGTAGCAGGATGCTTGTTTGTCATTCCCACGGCAGCAGAAATTCCGATTGTACAAACGATGATGCTGGCAGGTATGGGAACCGCTCCGGCGCTGGCATTGTTGATGACGCTCCCGGCAGTGAGTTTGCCGTCACTGATTATGCTGCGCAAAGCGTTCCCGGCGAAAGCCTTATGGCTGACAGGGGCGATGGTGGCAGTGTCTGGTGTGATTGTCGGCGGGCTGGCGCTGTTGTTCTGATTTGAGGGAAAACATGTCGGATGCGGCGTAAACGCCTTATCCGACCTACGGTTTGCATCGTTGTAGGCCTGATAAGACGCGGCAAGCGTCGCATCAGGCATTACAAGGGGCTGCTATTTAATAAACGTAAACGCTGTGGTTACCCGCTTTACGCCGCTCACCCGGCTGGCAATATCTGCCGCCGCTTTCGCTTCACGTTCAGTTACCAGCCCCATCAGGAACACTTCACCGTTTTCGGTGGTCACTTTCACGTTGGACGATTTCACCAGGTCGCTGGTTAAGAGCTGCGAACGCACTTTGGTGGTGATCCACGTATCGTTAGATGCTTCGCCCAGACCAATCGGCTGGCCCTGACGAATCTCGTTATACACTTCGTTGGCACCGTCTACGCCCATAGCAATCTGTTTGGCGCGAGCCGAAAGTTCAGCATTTGGTGACTGCCCAACCAGCAGCACTTTGCCCTGATAGGCCGTGACATTAATACGGGTTTCTTTCTTAATCTGTTCGTCTTTCGACAATGCGCTGTTCACGCGCACTTCCAGGGTACCATCGTCCACCTGGGTGCCGACACTGCGTGGGTCAGTTGCGGCTTTGGTACCCACAGCAGCGGTACCCACTACGGCAGCGGCAACACAACCTTGCAACAGCAGCGCGGAAATAAGGACTGCGATTGGCGATAATGCCTTCATGTATTCTCCTTAATCATCCTGGTGAGGGAAAAGCGTGTTATCGATCAGATCGCACAGGCAATTTACCGTCAGCATATGCATTTCCTGAATGCGAGCACTACGATGCGAAGGAATGCGGATCTCCACATCCTGTGGCCCTAACAAACCTGCAAGTTCGCCGCCGTCATAGCCGGTCAATGCCACAATGGTCATATCACGCGTAACGGCGGCTTCAACTGCTTTAACAATATCGCGGCTGTTGCCACGGGTGGAAATGGCTAACAATACATCTCCCGCATGACCCAGCGCCCGCACCTGTTTTGCATACACTTCATCATGTAAGCGATCGTTGGCAATCGCCGTTAAGACAACATTATCAGTATTTAGTGCAATGGCAGGTAAGCTGGGCCGCTCCGTTTCGAAACGGTTGATCATGCTGGCAGCAAAATGCTGTGCATTGGCAGCGGAAGTTCCATTACCACAACAGAGGATTTTGTTGCCATTGAGCAGAGACTGAACCAGCGTCATGGCTGCACGGGAGATGGCATCCGGAAGCGCCTCTGCCGCCGCAATTTGAGTTTGAATGCTTTCAGTGAAGCAAGCTTTAATTCTTTCTTGCACGCTAATCCTTAAACCTTAATTATGAGTGGTCATTAAAGGCATCCTTAATCCACTCAACCTCATTCCCGGTGAAGGCTACCACATCGAACCGGCAATCCACAGTATCAAAACTCCCATTATGACGCGCGAGCCACAAGCGGGCAGTCTGTAATAATTTGTGTTGTTTGCTGCGGGTCACACTGGCTGCCGCGCCGCCATAAAGCGCAGAGCGGCGATAGCGTACCTCGACAAAAACGGTGGTCAGGCCTTCACGCATTATCAGATCGATCTCGCCGCCACGCTCGTTCACGTTAGCGGCGATAAACCGCAGTCCTTTGCCTTCCAGCCAGCGACGCGCTTGTGCTTCCCACGCATCGCCGGTCTGTTTGGTGGTTAACTGGCGGGGACTACCTGACCTTGTTGGTACTGTAGCCATGATAACTTCCTGTTAATCACGCAATCCGGGTTAGCCGTCAGACTTCCGGTATTACCGTTGATTTCAAAACCCTGAACCTGGCGCATTTGTGAGAAATGATTTGCCAACGACCAGGCATCAACGCCCATCGCATACATGCGAGCCAGCGAATAATCGTTGTTCACCGCGCTGAGCGCCTGCTGCATTAACGGCAGATTACCGCCTGCCAGCATCGGGATTTCGCTGTACTGCAAGCCTTCCATCTCCAGTCGGAAATCCGGGCCTGCGGTGCCTTGTGCGCTGCGGGAACTGGCGTACAGCGTTGCACCGCTCTGGCTACCGTTACGCATGGCGATCATCGGTTTGATAAAAGCGATTTCACCCGGCGTTGCCACAATGTAGACCGCATCGACACGACCGCCATTATTGGTGAACTGGTCATCGGTTGGCGTGGTTTGCAGCGTTGGATTGTTGGTCGTCATGCCGGAGTCGGTTGTCGCTCTGGGAGTAATCGGGCTACCCGTTAAAGCAATACCAGAACCGCCGTTAACACCCGCGCGTAATTCGCTGGTGGAACCAAATTTTTGTTGCAGAACGGTGCCGCCGCCCAGTTTCTGCCACTCTTGCGCAAACGCATTGGCTACGCGATCGCCCAATGCACTGCGTGGGATCAGCACCAGCGGCGCTTGTTTACCCTGGTCACGAATATGACGCGCTGCATCGCGCGCTTCGTCTTCCGGTGAAAGCGCGAAGTAACAAATATTGACGCGGTTTTCGATATTCTCCGGCTGGTTCAGTGCCAGTACGCTCAGCGGGGTGTTGCTCTTCAGCAACTCTTCAACGTTATTTTTCAGCAACGGACCAACCACAATACTCGCGCCATCCTGCTGAACCTGGCTTAAGATCTGGCTAAGTGGTTGTGATGAGGTATCGTAGATTTTCAGCTCTGCGGATGGATTTGCGGGTGCGCTTACCGCTGCGGTGCTTGTCGCCGGGGCGCTTACAGGCACCGGCTGGGCCGCAGGCTGATCACCGGTCAGATCGCTAACCGAGGCTTGTGCCGGGCTGGCAACGCCATCCGCAGTTTGCGGCTGAGGTTGTTCTGCTACGTCTGCGGCAGGTGCGGCAGCTACCTGAGCCGCCACTGGCTGAGTGCCGATATTTTTCGCGGCTTCAAAGCCTTGCTGAATAGTGCGACCAAATACCGCTGCCTGGCCATTCAGCGGCAACAGCAGGGCGATTTTGTTGGTCGAGGCTGGTTTAAACGCTTTTACGTTAACCAACTGCGTTGGCAGCATTTTCGCGCCCGGATTGTTCGGATAACGTTTCTGCCAGTCGGCGATCCCGGCTTTCATCATGTCGGGATCGTTACGGTTATCAAACCAGACGCGCTGCAGAGCCAGCCAGCCTTGCAGAATATTTTCGTCGGCGTTGATCACCAGCGTATTCGCCTGTTCCTGAGTCATGGAGGAGAGCGCCTGCCAGGTGGCATCAATATTCTGCTGTTTTTCTTTCGCGCCAAGCAGCGGTTCCTGAGCAATTAACGCGCGCAGTAAATCAATGGAAGGACGCCCCTGGCTGGCATCGATTTTTGCCTGCCAGTAACGCGCTTGCTGGTTTTGTTCTAAATCGGCAGGTGTGATTTTCGCCAGCAAGTTTTGCGCGCCAGCAAAATCTTTCTGCGCCAGTTTAATCTCTGCCGCCAGCAGTGTTTTCTCGCGACGCTGAGAATCGTTCAGTTCTTGCGGTAGTTGGTTAAACAACTCAACCGCCTGCCCGGTTTTACCTTCTTTCACCAGTGCACGAATGGCGAGTAATTGCCAGTTGATCCTGGTATCATCAGAGCTTTGCTGCATCTGCTGAAGATAAAAGGCAGAATCAGCCTGCGCCGTGCCCTGCATATAAGCAGTGGACTGATCGGGAGTATGGGTGCCACAACCGGCGAAAATCAGGGCTGCCAGAACAACAGGCAGACAACGCGCGGCTTTCAAACGAGAAAATGTTGAGGGTACCATAATGTATCCAGTGATATTTTTTTTACGCAATGCTCAATATTAAATCGGCAATACGGACGACACAATGAAACAACACCAATCGGCGGATAATTCTCAGGGCCAGCTTTACATTGTACCGACGCCAATCGGCAATCTGGCGGATATCACCCAGCGTACGTTAGAGGTATTACAGGCCGTTGATCTGATTGCCGCCGAGGATACTCGTCACACCGGTTTATTGCTGCAACATTTTGGGATTAATGCCCGGTTGTTTGCGCTGCACGACCATAACGAACAACAAAAAGCCGAAACGCTGCTGGCGAAGCTGCAAGAGGGGCAAAACATTGCGCTGGTTTCCGATGCCGGAACGCCGCTAATTAACGATCCTGGCTACCATCTGGTGCGTACCTGCCGTGAAGCGGGGATTCGTGTGGTGCCGCTACCCGGACCGTGTGCTGCTATCACTGCGTTAAGCGCCGCGGGTTTACCATCTGACCGTTTCTGTTACGAAGGCTTTTTACCTGCCAAATCAAAAGGCCGCCGTGATGCGCTAAAAGCCATTGAAGCGGAGCCGCGCACGCTGATTTTTTATGAATCTACCCACCGTCTGTTAGATAGCCTGGAAGATATCGTTGCGGTATTAGGCGAATCCCGCTACGTGGTTCTGGCGCGTGAGCTGACCAAAACCTGGGAAACCATTCACGGCGCGCCCGTTGGCGAGCTGCTGGCGTGGGTAAAGGAAGATGAAAACCGTCGCAAAGGCGAAATGGTGCTGATTGTCGAAGGTCATAAAGCACAGGAAGAAGACTTACCCGCCGATGCCCTGCGCACGCTGGCGCTGCTACAGGCAGAACTGCCGCTGAAAAAAGCGGCGGCGCTGGCCGCAGAAATTCATGGCGTGAAGAAAAATGCGCTGTATAAGTATGCGCTGGAGCAGCAGGGGTAACAGTGCCGAAGCGTTGCGTTAATCAAAACGCAACGTCTTCTTTTACCGCACCATGACGGTAATGGTGGCTGTGCCCTGAAATTTTCCTGTTTCCAGCTCACCACCGACCAGATTAACTGGCCAGGCGCGCATATTGACGGTGCCATGCCCGGAAGGATCAACGGGAAGGATACCGTTCTGAAAAGGAATATTTGCAACTCCGCCGCCGAGATTTTCAATACGAATACCGACAT